>MTPE01000186.1 GCA_002011835.1 Desulfarculaceae bacterium JdFR-95
ACGTTGACCACCCCGTCGGCGCCGCGGCGCCACATGTCGCGGCTCTTGCCCACGCTGAGCACGGCCTCGCCCTCGAAGGTGGGGTGCAGGTAGGGCCGGGCCAGCTTGAGCAGGCGGCTGGGGGGCGGCTCGTGCAGGGTACGCAGCAGGTGGTGCCAGGGCCGGCCCAGGGTGCGCTCGTCCTTGTGCTGGAAGAAGTGCTCGATGAGCACGTCCATGAGCGCCTTCCAGTCGCGGGTGAGGCGGGCGCGTTCCAGGGAGCAGTAGTTGGTGTAGAGCACCCATTCGCAGAAGCCGGCCATCCAGGCCTCTCCCCCCAGCTCCTCGATGGTGCGCACCACGTCTTCGTTGGCGAAGCGGTTGAGGCGGGTGTAGATCTCGCCCACCACCCCCACCAGGGGCCGGCGCTGGCCGTTTATGCGCGCGATGGCGGCGAAGTCGCGCCGGGCCGCCTCCATGGCCGCGGCCAGGTCTCCCCGCTCGGCGATGGTGCGGGCAATGGCCTGCAGGTGGTGTTGATAGACGCGGTCGGTCTCGCCGGGGTGGGCCTCGTAGGGACGGGTCTCGTGCAGGGCCTTCTGCAGGATGTCCACCGCCACGCAGCCCTGCCAGGCCAGGCGCACGAAGTCGCTTCCGCCCACCATGCCCAGCTCGCGGTAGAGGGTGGCCGACTGGTCCGGGGAGTAGATGGGCACCTTCTGGAAGCCGAGCTGGTCCAGCACCAGGCGGTGGAAGCGGTGGTACTGGCCGAAGCGGCAGGGCCCGGAGCCGGAGGGCATGAAGAAGGCGGCGCGGTCGGGGTCGGCGCCGTCGTCCATGAGCTTCTTGAGCATGTCGCCGGTGGTGAGGGCGCAGGGGTAGCATTCCTTGCCCGAGGTGTGGCGCCGGCCCAGCTCCAGGGTGCGCTGGTCGCTCTCGGGCAGGGGTTCGGCCTCCACCCCGCAGGCGCGGAAGGCCGCGGCCACGGCGTGGGCGTGGTCGGTCATGGCNGGGATGTAGATGGTGCGNCCCTTGGCCTGCAGGTTGCGGCGGATGGCCGGCCGCGGGGCCACCTCCTTGGGCGGGGCGTTCCTGAGCGAGTCCAGGAAGGCCTCCAGGCGGGTGATGGCCCCCACGTCGGCGGAGTGCTCGTCGATCTCGATCTCCAGGAAGGGCTTGCCCTCCATGATCTGGCGGAAGAAGTGCTCGATGAAGGAGTCGGGCCCGCAGCCGAAGTTGGTGATGTAGACCGCGTACAGGCGGGGGTCGCGGCGCACGATGCGGCCCGCGGCCAGGATCTTCTGGCCGTAGCGCCAGTACATCTCGGCCAGCTCCTCGGCCCCCATCTCGGCCTCCAGGTCCAGGAAGTCCATGGGTATGGACCAGACCCCCAGGCCCTTCATCTTCTGGGGCAGGCCCAGGTTGATGCCCGGGTCGGCGCCGTTGTAGGGCCGGCTCACCACCACCATGGCGATGTCCTCCGGCCCCATGGCCTCCAGCACCTCGCGTCCCCGGCGCTGGATGCGGGCGTAGAAGTCGGCCTGGGCCTCCTCGGCTGCGGCCAGGGCGGCCTCCACCCGTCGTGCCGGCGCCCCCAGGCGGCGGGCCAGGCGCCGCATGTCGGCCAGCAGGATGCGCCGGCCCAGGGAGTGGCGGATGGGCGCGCTCACCAGCTCCACCCCCGCGGCGGCCAGGTCCAGGGCCGCGGGGGCGGTGTAGCACAGGGTCTGGGCATAGGGACAGACCTGGCCGTAGCCCATCTCGTGGTTGGGGGAGGGCAGGTTGACCAGGTGCGGCAGCAGGATGCGCTTCACCCCCTGCTTCATCAGCTCCACCAGGTGGCCGTAGGCCACCTTGACCGGGAAGCAGGGCTCGTTGACCACCGCCTCCACCCCCTGGTGGATGATCTTCTTGTTGGTCACCCCGCTGAGCACCACCTCGTAGCCCAGCTCCTGGCAGAAGGTGCTGAACAGGGGCAGGTACTCGCGGAAGAACATGGCGCGGGGGATGCCGATGGTGCCGCGCTTGGGGCCGCGGGGCGGGGCCAGGTAGGAGGTGAGCATCTCCTCCCGCTCCGCGAACAGGTCGGGCAGGTCGCGGCCCTTGTCCCGGCCCGCGCTCTTGTCCACGTCGTACTTCTCGCAGCGGCTGCCGTAGAACAGGGGCCGCTTCTCCCCTTCCACGGTCACCTTGCGGATGGTGCAGGTGTTGGGGCAGCCGGAGCACTCGAAGGTGGTGATCTGGTAGTCGGTCTCCGAGACCTGGAATCCCTTGAAGCGGCTGCGCTCCCAGGTGCGCTCCCGCATGGCCAGCAGGGCCACGCCGATGGCGCCGGTCACGTCGTGGTGGGGGGGCACGATGATGGGGCGGCCCACCACGGCCTCGAAGGCGGCCACGATGCCCTTGTTGGCCGCGGTGGCGCCCTGGTAGAAGATCTTCTTGCCGATGGGCCGGCCCTCCACCACCTTGTTGAGGTAGTTGTAGACGATGGAGTAGGACAGGCCCGCCACCAGGTCGTCGATCTCCTCGCCCGCGGCCTGGTGGGCCACCAGGTCCGACTCCATGAACACGGTGCAGCGCTCGCCCATGCGCACCGGCTTGGTGGCGGCCAGGGCGCGGCGGCCGAACTCCTCCTTGATGTTGATGCCCAGCTTCTCGGCCTGTTCCTCCAGGAAGGAGCCGGTGCCCGCAGCGCAGACCTTGTTCATCATGAAGTCCACGATGGCCCCGTCCTTGAGGGAGATGTACTTGGAGTCCTGGCCGCCGATCTCGAAGATGGTGTCCACCTCGGGGTCGATGAAGGCGGCGGCGGTGGCCTGGGCGGTGATCTCGTTGCGCACCAGGTCGGCGCCGATGAAGTCGGCGGTGAGGTAGCGGCCGCTGCCGGTGGTGCCCGCGCCCAGGATGGTGAGGCGGTCGCCCAGCTCGCGCCCCACCCGGCGCAGGCCCTCCTTGACCGCCTCCAGGGGCCGGCCCGCGGTGAGCAGGTACTGCTTGCTCAGCAGGCGNCCCTGTTCGTCGATCACCACCACGTTGGTGGAGATGCTGCCCACGTCGATGCCCAGGTAGCCCCGCAGGGGGNCGCTGGGGGGCACCTCGATACGCTGCAGGTCGCGCTGGTGGTGGGGNCTCAGCTTGAGGCGGGGCAGGCGCTTGGTCTCGCGGCGGGTGTCGGCGGCGCGGCGGTGCAGGG
>MTPE01000123.1 GCA_002011835.1 Desulfarculaceae bacterium JdFR-95
GGGCCGCGGGGCCGAAAAAACGCCTACCGCCCTTGTTGTAGGCGATGGGGGGCCGTGCTAGTTTTTTAGCGGGTAGGACACTTTCAGCTTAAGGAGCAAGCGTGCAGTGAAACCACAGGACACATCTGGTTTGGATCCGGCCGTGGCGCAGGCGTTGGCCGCCCTGCCCTATGGCCTGTACTTTCTCACCACGGGAGAGCTGGACCGGCCCAGCGGGATGTTGATCTCCTGGGTCAGCCAGGTGAGCGGCCGGCCGCCGTTGCTCATGGCCGCGCTGCGCCACAACCGGGGTTGTCTGCCTGCCTTGCAGGAGCGCCAGGCCTTTGCCCTGAACCTTCTGTCGCGGGACGACAAGGAATTGGTGAAGCGGTTGGGGCGTCCGGCAGAGGAGCGTTTCCAGGGCGTGGAGCTGAGCCTGGGGCCTTTGGGTCTGCCGGTGCTGGCCGCGGCGGCGGGGGTATTGGTGTGCGAGGTGGACCAGGTGTGGCAGCCGGGTGACCACGTGCTGGTGGTGGGCGAGGTGTCTGCGGCCCGGTGGCGAGGGGAGGGGCCGCTGCTCACCACGGTGGAGACGGGGCACAGCTATCTGGGGCTGAAGTGAGTCGGAGGCCGCCGGACAGATTCGATCTGGTGGTGGTGGGGGCCGGGCATGCCGGCTGTGAGGCAGCCTTGGCTGCGGCCCGTTTGGGGGCGTCCGTGCTTCTGGTCACCCTGAACCTGGACCATCTGGCCGCGCTCTCTTGCAACCCCGCGGTGGGTGGTCTGGCCAAGGGTCACCTGGTGCGCGAGATCGACGCCCTGGGCGGGGAGATGGCTCTCAACACCGACGCCACCGGCATCCAGTTCCGCGTGCTCAACCGGGGCAAGGGTCCGGCGGTGTGGTCCAGCCGCGCCCAGGTGGACATAGACCTCTATCCCCGGCGCATGCGCGAGGTGTGTTTGTCCCAGCGGGGCTTGTGGCTGGTGGAGGACGAGGTGGTGGGCCTGGAGCTGGAGGAGGGCCGGGTGGCGGGGGTACGCACGGCGCGGGGGCGGCGTATCCCTTGCCGCGCGGTGGTGCTCACCACCGGCACCTTCTTGCGGGGGGTGATCCACGTGGGTCTGCGGCGGCAGCCGGCCGGGCGCATGGGCGATCCCCCGGCCGAGCGTCTGGCCCTGCAGCTCCAGGAGCTGGGTCACCGTCTGATCCGCCTCAAGACCGGCACCACTCCCCGGCTGGACATGCGCAGTCTGGACCTGGAGCGCCTGCCCCAGCAGTGGGGCGACCGGCCGCCGCGCATGTTCAGCTTTCTCAGCCGGGGGCCGGTGTTGGAGCAGCGCTGTTGCTGGATCACCCACACCACGCCCGAGACGCACCGCATCATCCGGGCCAACCTGGACCAGGCGCCCATGTACGCGGGGGTGATCACCGGCACCGGGGCGCGCTATTGCCCCAGCATCGAGGACAAGGTGGTGCGCTTCCCCGAGAAGGACAGCCACCAGGTGTTCCTGGAGCCGCAGGGGCTGCACAGCGGCCTGGTCTATCCCAACGGCATCCCCACCAGCCTGCCCCTGGAGGTGCAGGTGGAGATGGTGCGCACCTTGCCCGGCTGCGAGCATGCCCACATCGTGCGGCCGGGCTATGCCGTGGAGTACGACATGAGCGATCCCCTGGACCTGACGCCGTATCTGATGAGCAAGCTGGTGCCGGGTCTGTTCATGGCCGGGCAGATCAACGGCACCAGCGGCTACGAAGAGGCGGCCTGCCAGGGGCTGATGGCCGGGGTGGGGGCAGTGTTCTGGCTGCGGGGCGAGGAGCCGCCGGTGCTGGACCGGGCCCAGGCCTACATCGGGGTGTTGATCGACGACCTGGTGACCCGCGGCACCCGCGAGCCCTACCGCATGTTCACCTCTCGCGCGGAGTATCGTCTCAGCCTGCGCGAGGACAACGCCGACCTCAGGCTCACCCCCCTGGGGCGGCGGTGGGGCCTGGTGGACGACCGGCGCTGGCAGGTGTTCCAGGCCAAGCGGGCGGCCATAGAGCGGGCCTGGCGGCTGCTGGGCGAGGTGCGCATCCGTCCCGAGGCGGGGGTGAACGACCACCTGCGCCAGTTGGGCACCGCGCCCTTGCGCCAAGTGGTGAGCGCGCGGGAGCTGCTGCGGCGGCCGGGCCTGGGGCTGAAGGAGCTGATTCCTCTGCACCCGGCCCTGGCCGAGCTGGAGGACCTGGCGCCGGAGGCGGCGGAGCAGGTGGAGATCCGAGCCCACTACCAGGGCTACGAGGAACGCGAGCGGCGCCAGGTGGAGCGCTTCCGCCGCCAGGAGGCGGTGTCCATCCCCCCGGAGCTGGACTACGAGCAGATACCGGGCCTGAGCCGCGAGGTGCGGGAGAAGCTGGCCCGGGTACGGCCGCGCAACCTGGGTCAGGCCGGCCGCATCAGCGGGGTGACCCCGGCCGCCCTGGCCATCCTGAGCCTGTACCTGCACCGCCGCGGCAAGGCGGGTCATTAGTCCCTTGCCGCCTCCTTTGCCCTGGGCTATATTCCCGCGGAAGGTGGGGGGCGGCGGAGCCGAGGGCCAACAGAGGCCAGGAAGCATGGAACCTGAAACATGAACCGAGAGCAGGCGGGGGACAAGGGCGGTCCCTGGGCGGTGGTGGTGGACCTCTTTCCCGCCTGGGTCACGCCCAACCAACTGACGGTCTTGCGCCTGGCTCTCTCCCTGGGCATCCTGGCTTTGGAGCTGGCGGGGGGCAGTCTGGGGCCCATGGTGGTCATGGGGTTGGTGGCTGCCTTCAGTGACCTGCTGGACGGCGCCTTGGCCCGGCGGCGCCACCTGGAGAGCCGTCTGGGGGCGGTGCTGGACCCGTTGGGCGACAAGGTGTTCGCGCTGGTGCTGGCGGTAGTGATCTGGCGGCGGGAGCTGGCTCCCCACGGCTTGTTGTTGGCCCTGCTGGCCACCGAACTGCACGCGGTGTTGATACCGGCCTTGGTGCTCGCAGGCCGCCTGAGGCGCGGCCACGGCGTGGGCAGGCTTCCCCGCGTCACCCCCAACCGCTGGGGCAAGCTCAAGACCGGCTGCCTGGCGGGCGGGCTTGGTTTCGTGGTGATCGGTACCTGGCTGGGTCAGGGTTGGCTGGTGAGCTTGGCCATCGGTGTGGTGGTGGTAGGC
>MTPE01000048.1 GCA_002011835.1 Desulfarculaceae bacterium JdFR-95
CAGGCTGCGCCTGCTCTCCCCGGCGCGGGGCGCGGGGGGCCACAACCGTGAAACGACTCAGCTACGGCTCACGTCCGGGGCGTTGACCGCATTGATGGCCTCGCCGGTCTTGAGATAGGTGCTCATCTGACGGGCCACGGCCACGGCCACGTTCTCCTGGGCCTCATAGGTGGAGGCGCCCAGGTGGGGCGTGCAGCACACGTCGTCGCGCGACAGGATCCGGGCGTTGGAGGGCAGCGGCTCCACCTCGTACACGTCCAGGGCCGCACCCGCCAGGTGCCCGCTCTCCAGGGCCTCGCACAGGGCCTCCTCGTCCACGATGCCGCCGCGCGCACAGTTGATGAGGTAGGCCCCCTTCTTCATCTTGCCCAGGGTCTCGGCATTGAACAGGCCGGTGGTCTCCTTGGTCTTGGGCACGTGGATGGAGATGTAGTCGCTGGTGGCCACCAGCTCGTCGAAGGACACCGGCTCCGCCCCCCGGGCGCGGATCTCGTCGTCGCTGAGGTAGGGGTCGTAGCCGATGACCCGCATCTTGACCCCCTTGCCCAGCTCGGCCAGGATGGTGCCGATGTTGCCCATACCCACGATGCCCAGGGTCTTGCCCTTGACCTCGCGGCCGCGCAGCTTCTTCTTCTCCCAGCGGCCCTCCTTGAGCGCGGCGTGCCCCCGGGCGATGTGGCGGCTGAGGGCGAAGATGTGACCCAGGGCCAGCTCCGCAGCGGCGTTGGAGTTCTGGCCCGGGGTGTTCATCACCACCACCCCCTTCTCCGTGGCCGCGGGGATGTCCACGTTGTCCAGACCGGTGCCGGCGCGGCCCACCACCTTCAGCACGTCGGCCGCCTCCAACAGCGCCCGGTCCACCTTGGTGGCGCTGCGGATGACCAGCCCGTGCACGCCCTTGATGGCCTCACGCAGCTCCTCGGGCTTAAGCCCGGTCTTGACCTCCACCTCGAAGCCCTCTTCCTTGAATATGTCGATGCCCACCTGGGCGATGGGGTCGGCGATGAGTATCTTCATGGTCTAGCCCTCCCCGAAGATGCGCTGGGCCGCGGCNACGCCCGCGCCCAGGTCGAAGGAATAGCCCAGCCCCACCAAGGCCATCTCGATGGCGCTGATGGCCTGCAGGGTGTCGAACTCGCTGATGTAGCCCATGTGGGCCACGCGGAAGATCTTGCCCTTGGCCTGGGCCTGTCCGCCGGCGATGAAGATGCCGTAGTTGTTCTTGAGCCAGCCCACCACGTCCTGGCCGTCGATGCCCGGGGGCACCTTGACCGCGGTGAGGGCCGGCGAGGGATTCTCCTGGGCGAACATCTCCAGGCCCCAGGCCTTGACCGCGGCCTTGAAGGCGCGCGACTTGAGCGCGGTCTCGGCCCAGATCTTCTCCAGGCCCACCTCCTCGATGTACTGCAGGATGTCCAGCAGGCCGATGAACAACGGCACCGGCGAGGTGAAGGCGCCCTTGTTCTGGCTCTGGCTCTTCATCTCCTTGGCCCAGGAGAAGTAGAACTTGGGGCAGGTGCTCTTTTCCATGAGGGCCTTGGCCTTGGGACCGATGGACACGAAGGCCAGCCCTGGCGGCAGCATCAGGGCCTTCTGGCTGCCCGCCACCACCACGTCCAGGCCCCATTCGTCGGTGGGGATGTTGTAGGCGCCCAGGGCGCTGATGGCGTCCACCACCAGGACCGCGTCGGTGTTCTTGGTCACCTCGGCCAGCTCGCGGATGGGATGGTCCACGCCGGTGGAGGTCTCCAGGGCCTGCACGTACACCGCCTTGATGGAGGGGTCCTTCTTGAGCGCCTCCTCCACCTGCTCCGGCCGCACCGCCCGGCCCCACTCCACGTCGATGTTGACCGGCTGGCAGCCGTAGGCGGTGAGGATGTCGCTCCAGCGCTCGCCGAACTTGCCCCCCCGCACGGCGATGGCCTTGTCCCCGGGGGAGAGCAGGTTGGCCACGGCCGACTCCATGGCTCCGGTACCACTGCTACAGTAGATGATCACCTCGTTGTCGGTCTGGAAGATCTTCTTCAGCCCCTCGCGCACCTTGCCGATGATGGCCAGGAAGTCGGCCGAGCGATGATGGATCAAGGGCTGGGCCATGGCCAGCAGGGTGCGGGGAGGCACAGGGGTGGGACCGGGTGCCAACAGAGAGACCTTCTTCATCACACTGCTCCTTCCCCAGGGCTGGGGGGTGAAAAAAGAAACCACCACACCGACGGAATGTCCCCGGCCGACACCGGCGGCCGCCAGGGATTCGTCTCCTCCGTCTCCTCACCGAACAAAAAGCCCGCCCCCTCGCACACAGGGCGGGGCGGGGGGCAATCCTGATGGAAGCATGTCAAGCACCCTATATGCCAAAGTACCGGTAAAGTCAAGGGTTTTGTATCCCGGCTCCCCTGAGGGGGGAAATCCCGGGCAAAAACCCCGAAACCACCGGATTTCTCGGGTTCTTCCCTTGCCCCCGAGCCGTGGCGGGAACCAATACCCAAAAAAGGGGCCGAGCCCTGGGCCCGGCCCCCGTGGCTGACCTCGGGAAAAACGCCCTCAGAAAATGAAGCGGAACTGCACCCCCAGCATCCACTCGTTGCCCGCGTCCGCACCGGTCTCGGGGTCGTCGCCATAGTCGTAGTAGGAGAACTCGGGGTGGACGCCGAAGTATTTGTTCACCTGATACGGCACGGCCACGAAGTAGGCCTTGCGGGTGAAGTCGTCGTTCTTCCAGCCGTTGCGGCTCCAGGAGTCGTTCTGGAACCGCTCGTAGCCCACTCCGCCGATCAGAGTGAGAGCCCCCACCTTGTACTCCGCGCTGAGCATGCCGCCGTAGTTCCAGGTGTCCTGGATGTTCTGGCTGGTGTTGGAGGCCGTGGGCCCGCTGAGCACGGGATAGAAAGGATACTCGGTATTGAAGTTCTTGCCGTAGTGCCCCTGGAACTTCAGGGTGAAGGCCCCGGCGGTGAACTTGACCGGCAGCACGAAGGCCCAGGTGTCATAGTGGTCGCTCTGGGGCGACACCGTGCCCTCGAAGTCGTGGCGCACGAAGCTGACACCCGGGTGGGTCATGAAGCTCTTGGTCTTGAAGTAGGCGGTCAGCGAGACGCGCGGCAGGGTGAAGTATATGTCGCTGCCGAAGAAGGGGGTCTTCACCCG
>MTPE01000315.1 GCA_002011835.1 Desulfarculaceae bacterium JdFR-95
TCTGTGCCCGCGTTGCCCGGGTCCGCAGTACCCTAATTCCCGATTCGGTATCTGGAGTCCGGCGATCCGAGCCGGCTACTGACACGGCTCGCATGCCCCACTACATCTGCGGCGATCCGCCGCCCGTTGACAGGGGGGTGGTGCGAAAGCATACTAGTTTGTGTTCATGTGAGGGAAATCAAGTACAGGAGTTTCGATGGACGCGGTACGCAGGCAGGAGTTGGAGGAGCTGGCCCGGCGTCTGGGGCACGAGTTTACCGATTTGTCCTTGTTGGACACGGCGTTGCATCATTCTTCCTACGTTCACGAGCATGTCAAGGAGTCTCTGGCCTCCAACGAACGCCTGGAGTTTTTGGGGGACGCGGTCTTGGAGCTGGTGGTGACGGAATTGTTGTACGATTTGTTTCCCGCTGCCAGCGAAGGTCAGTTGAGCAAGGCGCGTTCTGGGGTGGTGAACGAGGGGCGATTGGCGGCCACGGCACGCTCTCTGGGGCTGGGGCGCTATCTGCGTCTGGGTCGGGGAGAGGAGAAGCAGGGGGGGCGCGACAAGACCAGCATCCTGGCCGACGCCCTGGAGGCGGTGGTGGCGGCGGTGTATTTGGACGGAGGTTTGGAGGCGGCGCGGGGTTTCCTGCACCGGCTTCTGGGGCGGGAGGCGGCGCGGGCCTTGCGGCGGGCGCCGCGTCAGGACTACAAGACCCGGCTTCAGGAGCGGGTGCAGGAGAAGCTGCACATCACGCCGCGTTATCAGTTGTTGCACAGCGAGGGGCCGGACCACGACAAGACCTTCACCGTGGCCCTGGTGATCGGCGAGCAGGAGGTGTCCCAGGGTCGGGGCAAGTCCAAGAAGGAGGCGGAACAGGAGGCCGCGCGGGTGGGTTTGGAGAAGCTGGCCGCAGGCGAGCTGCTGGGTGATCCGGCCTGAGGCTGCAAACAGACCAGAGGCGTCCCCTACGACCTTCCCTCCCAAAGTCAAGGCAGGTGGGGTGCTTTTTCTGTTCGGTGACCGTTGGGTGGGCTGCGTTCACCAACTGGGAGGACAGTTGACCCATAGGACCACGGCTTCTTCCTGGCCGGTGTTGCGGAAGCTGTGGTGGTGGGTGGAGGGGAAATAGAAGCTGTCTCCTTCCTCCAGGTGGTAGGTCACGCCCTGTACGGTTAGCTCCAGCTCGCCTGCCAGTACCAGGCCGAACTCTTCTCCCGGGTGGTGGTAGTCGCCGTCCGAGCCGCCGCCCGGGGCCACGATGGCCAAGCGGGCGTCCATGAGCTTTTCGGGCAGTTGCGGAGTGAGCATCTCGATGCGCAGCTTGGCGGCGGGGAAGTGGGCCTGGCGGCGCATGTGACGGCGGATCACGATCTCGTGCGAGGCCTCGTCCTGGAACAGGCCGCTGATGGTGGTGCCCAGCCCTTCGGCGATGCGCTTGAGTCGGCTGATGGAGGGGTCGATGTGGGCATTCTCCACCATGGAGAGGTAGGAAGCCGAGCAGCCCACGATCTCGGCCAAGGCTCTCAGGGACAGCCCGCGGGCCTTGCGTAGTGCCCTGAGCCTCTTGCCCAATTCCTCCACTTTCTCTTCCCCCTACTGAGGCCCTGGTTGCCAATCTGAGAGAGAATATTCCTATTGGCTCACAGGGTCAAGTGTTCTGACCTTGGGTCGCCGGTGTGGGGAGGTGTATGATAAGTAAGGCAAGAGGAGGGGAAAACCACCCAGGGGGGCGCCGGAGGAAAGGGGAGCCGGCCATGGCCAGCGGCGCGCTGGAGCGGCTGCGGCGCAGCCTGCAGGACTTGGCGCCCGTCCTGGACGCCAGCCACAACGGCATCGTGATCGTGGACCACCAGGGCGTGGTCCTGGTCTACAACCGGGCCGCGGCCCTCATGCTGGGCGATCCCCCGGGCCAGCAGGTGGGCCGCCACATGTCCCAGGTGCGTCCCGAGGCCTGGCCCGAGTTCCAGGAGATACTGCGCACCGGCCGGCCCCACATCGCCCGCCGCATCGAGTTCCCTGCCGCCACCATCATCGCCAACCGCAACCCCATCATCCTGGAGGGGCAGGTGGCGGGGGTGATCAGCGTGTTCCAGGACCTGAGCGCCTACGAGGCCATCGTCAGCGAGCTGGAGAGCTACAAGGAGCTCTCCCGGGAGCTGGAGGCCATCTTCGAATCCTCCTACGACGGGCTCTACATCACCGACGGCCGCGCCGACACCATCCGGGTCAACAGCGCCTACGAGCGCATCACCGGCTTGAAGCGCGAGGACCTGATCGGGCGCAATATGCGCGACCTGGTGGCCGAGGGGGTGTTCGACCACTCGGTGACCCTGGACGTGCTGGCCCGGGGCCGCAGCGTGACCATCATGCAGAACATCCGGGGCGGCAAACAGGTGATGGTCACCGGCACCCCCATCTTCGACGACCAGGGGCGCATCAGCCTGGTGGTGACCAACGTGCGCGACATCACCGAGCTGAACCAGCTGCGCACCCAACTGGCGGCCAGCCGCCTGCTCTCCTCGCGCTACTACCAGTCGCTCAAGGAGCAGCAGCACTACGAACGGGCGCTGAAGGACATGGTGGTCAAGAGCGAGTCCATGGCCCGGGTGCTGCGCATGGCGGTGAAGGTGGCTGAGGTGGACACCGTGGTGCTGATCCAGGGCGAGAGCGGGGTGGGCAAGACCATGCTGGCGCGGGTGATCCACCAGATGAGCCCGCGGCGCAACGCCCCCTTCGTGAAGATAAGCTGCGGGGCCATCCCGGAGTCGCTGCTGGAGAGCGAGCTGTTCGGCTACGTGAAGGGGGCCTTCACCGGCGCAGCGCCGGAGGGCAAGGCCGGGCTGATCGAGGCGGGCCACACCGGCACCGTGTTCCTGGACGAGGTGGGGGAGCTGAGCCTGGGCATGCAGGTGAAGCTTCTGCAGGTGATCGAGGAGCAGAGCTTCACCCGGGTGGGCGACACCCGGCCCACCAAGGTGGACGTACGTATCATCGCCGCCACCCACCGCGACCTCAAGGAGCTGGTGGCCGAGGGCCGCTTCCGGGAGGACCTATATTACCGCCTCAACGTGGTGCCCCTGCACATCCCTCCCTTGCGCCAGCGGCGGGAGGACATCCCGGCCCTGGCCCTGC
>MTPE01000360.1 GCA_002011835.1 Desulfarculaceae bacterium JdFR-95
CCGGAACCGCACCGGCGACAGCTCCAGGGTGATCACGGGGCAGTAGGCCTCCAGGTGGTCCTCCAGATCCTGGTCGGGGGCGAGCTGCAAATTTGCCTCAACGTAGTTCGCCCCAAAGCGCTTTTCTTCTTCCCGCAGGTTCAGCGGCTGCTTATCCAGTTTCTCCTGTAAGTCACGAGCCTCGTTTGGGGCTGCCAGCAGCCGCGCTAGATTGCATACTGTAATCAGTCTGTTCGTGTCCGAGCTGCTGCCGTCTGCAACGGCCAACAACTCCAAGGGAGTGCCGTCCAGTCGGGTGACGTATTTTTGTCTCGTCTTGAACTTCACGCCGTTGCTGCTTTGCAAGGTCAATCGCCGAGTGCGCCAGGGGTTGGCGTGGGACGAAGCCAGCTTGCGGAAGCACTCCAACAGCTCCTGGAAGAACTCCTGCGCCTGGCGCTGGAAGCGGTAAATCCGCCCCGGCGATGGCAGCTTGCGGAACAATTGATGGACGAGCCATCTTGCGCGTCCATCGATGTCGAGTTCGTCCCACTTCGGTGCTACCGCACGATCCTCCACGATCTTTTCAAAGAACTCTTTCCATTCTTTTTCGAATCGATATCCGTCTTGCAGAGAATTGAAGACGGGGTCTTTATCGTTTTTAGGCTGCCCCAGCCTTTCTTTTGTGTATTTCAAGAGGGAAGCGAAACTGTTGTCGGGGTCTATCGGGTTTGCCTGCGGATCTGCACCCTTCATTTCTAAAACAGGGTTATATTTCCTCCACTCTACAATCGCCTGGGCGCGCAGGGAATCCAGGCGGCTGCCGTCCAGCCAGGGCAGGAGGTCCAGAGAAAGGGTGAGCAGGGCCAGACGGTCGTCGGCGTCGGCCACCTCGCTGATCCAGATGGTGTCCCGGCCCATTCTGCCCTTCAGCCAATGCTTCAGGCGATGGTGGCGGCGGGTGGAACACACCTGGCAGGGCCGCTGTTTGTCGCCTTTCTCTGCCGGGCGCACCAGGCACACCGGGCAGACGTGGACCGCCTCATTGCGCTTGTCGGACTGCGGGCCGGGAGGCACATCCCACTGGCGGTGCAGGGGTACACAGAGGGCCTGGTGGGCCTCGCGGATATACCGGGCCATAGGCACCAGGGAGCGGGACGGCTCGCTGAGGTGGCAGTAGGGCGGGGTCTCGAGATTGAGGTCACGTGCGCAGCGGTCGATCTCGCCCTGAAAATACAGCTTCCAGGCGTCAAGATACCGTTTCCTATCCTCCTCAGAGGCGCCGTCCGGCTTGAAGTCCGGGAAGCTGAACACCAGGACCGAGGCGTCGCGGTAGAGTAGCGAACCCAGGGCCAGGTCCACCTCCACTAGCCTGCGCACCCGCTCGCAGAACGCATCCAGGGCCAGGCGGGCGCCGGTCCAGTCGCCGATACGCACGGCGCGGGCCTGGTAGTGCTCCGCCCCCATGCCCACCACCAGCAGGCGCCAGTTGGTCTCGCTCTTGAGGTTTTTCGTCCACTCGAATTTACTGCCCTCCAACACGGCGCCGGCCACGGCGCTCTTGAACAGGGCCGCGGCCACATAGGACTGGTCCCAGAGGGTGACGTCGTTGTTGGGCACGCGGGTCTCGGCCAGGGTGCTGGAGAAGGCCCGGCGCAACCAGCCCTGCTCCCCAACGGCCTTCTCGCGCCACTCCCACCAGGCTGTTACATCTTTGATTCGCGTGAGCCCCAGTTCTTTCAATCCTCCCAAAAAGCTTTGTACGTTGTCGATCAACTCCTGCCAGCCCTGGTCGGTCAGGAGCGGGGGCGGGTCGGCCAGGAGGTTCCTCTGGGGGTGGCCGAAGGCGGTGCTGAGCCACATGTGCGGGGAGGTTTGGTTGAGGTACTTCGAAGCCTCCTTGGGCAGGTTTTTCTCGATGCCCGAGGCCATGGCGTGGCCTGCCTGAAGCAAACCAACCAGGTTCTTTTTGGGTTGACCCGTGTCAAAGTCATTGAAGAATCCGGAAATAAGGTTGTCAAAGCGAGGAAACGCCCCCGAGGGTTTCCATCTAGCATAAGTTTGTTTCAATATGGGATCAAGCCAAGAGAGTATTTGAGATAGGGGTTGAGATAAGTCGTTTCTCCAGTCCTTGAATGAATAATTATTACGGTCGTCCAGGAATTTGGCGTTAGCCTTGCCGGTCATGTGCAGCAGGCCGATGGCCTCGCAGCCCAGCATCAAGGGGCGGTGTTTGCGGAGAGTCTTTATGGAATCAACTATGCTTGTTTTATTCATCTCGTATCCTCATGCAGATCCTTTATACTGCTCCCGTATCCAGGCCTTGATGTCGTCCTTATTAAACCTGGTTTTGCTTTGCTCGCTTCCTTTGCGTACCGCCCACCAATCCACGCGTGCCGTGCCCCAGCCGGCGGTGCGTTTGGCCGAGATGCCCCAGGTGGTGAGCAGCCCGTCTATGGCGTCGATCAGGCGGCAGAGGGCATCGTCCGGCTTCACGCCTTCGGGCCAGGGGGCCACTTCCGGCGGCGGGGCATAGAGCAGACATAGGTGGCCCTTGGTTCCTGGGGGTACCACCTCGTAGTAGATGGGCTGGGTTCCGGCACGGCGCTCGCGGCTGTGGGGGNTGATGACCTCGAAGCCGATCCGCTCGAACCAGGTGGGATAGAAGCAGAGGCAGCCCTGGTGGAAGTGGGAGTGAGCTTCCGTAGCCTTGGGCTTATCATTGCCGAACAGGTGGAGGATCCAGTCCGGGTCTTGCCAGTCTTGGGATGTGTTGTTGGGCTCGGCCAGGTATTTAACCAGGTCGGCGGTCATGCGGCAGGCCCAGCGCAGCAGGCCCTTCCAGCCGGAGGCGGACATGAAGGGCACGCCGAAGACGCGGTCCTTGCGCAAGGGGTTGTCCATGACGTGGAAGAGGGAGTCGTCCTTGGAGTACCACGGCCGCTGCAGGGTGAATTCCACCCCCAACGCCAGCCAGCGGGGATCGGGGAGGGGAGAGAAAGACGGAGAAATCCATGACGGAGGACTTATTGCTAGATTGCGTAGCTTTTCGATATATTCTTTTCGTTTTCTATTTTTGTCTTTTCTAGCGGCTTTCTGCTCTTCTTCGTTTTCGCTTGTCTCTTTTATTT
>MTPE01000358.1 GCA_002011835.1 Desulfarculaceae bacterium JdFR-95
CCAGCGACCACCGCTCCACCATCCAGTCGATCAACTCCTGGAGAAACTTCTTGACGTCGTCCGCAGCGTCTTTGTCTGCGTCTGGTTTTACTTTAAGGACAATACCATCAGGCATTACCTTGCTCCGTCTTAAGGAAATATTCTCGGAACAAAACATAAGTTAGTGTTTGGGTGCTAATCTAGTACAATATCACACAAAATCATTACTGTGGCGACGAGGGCCGGTTATGAAAAATACAGTACCCATAAAAATCTGGGGCTTATTATTGTTTTCCTCCTTAATATCAGCATTGCTAGGAGCAACCTTATCTCAAATTTTTTTATCTACTGCACAGGCGGAAAACAAAAAAGAGCCCAGGGAAGTTATTGCAACTGCATTCCATTTGGTGGACAAACAGGGGCGACACCTTGCCAGTTTAGCGCAAGCCCCTGACGGGTCACCCGGTATCTATATCAATGATGACTATGGTAAAGTTGTTGCCTATCTTGCTGTTGTAAAAGGAGACCCATTTATGGTCTTTAAGGACAAACATGGCAAAACAAAAATCTTTTTAGAATACGACAACGACGACGGCTCAACTTTTGCGTTTGTCAACACCAAGAATCGCCCCGAAATAATCCTTCGCTCCAACAAAGGGAAAACCCCCGCTCTTGCCTTTTTCGACCGCAACGGCGTGGGGCGGATGACTCTGGCCTTGAAGCCGGACGGGAGTCCCGCCATCGGCATGCTGGGGCCTGACAAGCAGTCCCGCCTGCACATACAGGCCCCGGAGGACCGCGCCCCCATGATCACCATGCACCCGGGCAGTGACCGGCCCGCCGTGGTCCTGGGACTGATCCACGAGCGCCCCGTACTCACCCTCTACACCCGCTACCGCAGCGGCGTGGTGGCCGGGGTGAACCAGAACGGCGAGCCGGTCCTGGGCCTGATGCGCAACGGCCAGACCGCCTGGGCCCCGGCTGGGGCGGCATCCCCCAGCACCGACCAGGACCTGGAGCGGGCGGTGGACGACCTGCTGCGGTAGGGGCTTGCCTGGGCTTGGGAACATGGCCTAAGCTGGGGCGGAGGCTATGGCGAGACGGGGGGCACGGGGCAGGGAGGAAACGAAACCGCCCGCAGCGAACGACCAATACGGGCCTCTCCCCGGGCTTGCCAAGAGGAGGCTTGCGGGGATGAGGGCGGAATGCGTCTCAGGACCTGGCCCCCGGCTGGTACAGACACAAGGGCTCCTCGGCCAGCTCGTCGCCGTAGACCTCGTAGGCCCGCGCCCGGCACCCCCCACACACCCGGCGATACTCACAGCGGCCGCACTTGCCCCCCAGCCGGTCCGGNTCGCGCAGGCGGGCAAAGAGTTCTGAGGTGCGCCATATCTCCGAGAAAGGACGCTCCTTGACCTGGCCCGCGGCGAGTTCCAGGTAGCCGCAGGCCTGCACCTGCCCCACGTGGGACACGAAGGCGAAGGCCTGTCCCCCCAGACAACCCTTGCTCACCGCATCCAGGCCGTGGGTCTGGAAGGTGACCTTCTCTCCCCGCTGGCGGGCGCGCTGGCGGATCACGCGGTAGTAGTGGGGGGCGCAGGTGGCCTTGAGTTCCAGGGGCACACGCCCCTTCTGCTCCGCGAACCAGTGCAGCACCTCCTCGTACTCCCGGGCGGTGATGATCTCTTCGGTGAGCGCCCGGCCCCGGCCCGTGGGCACCAGCAGGAAGATATGGTGCGCCACCGCCCCCAGCTCCACCGCCTTCTGCTGGATGGCCGGGATGTGGGCCAGGTTGCTGCGGGTGACCGTGGTGTTCACCTGGAAGGGCAGCCCACCCTCCCGGGCGATCCGCATGCCCTCCACCGCCCCCTGGTAGGCCCCTTCCTGGCCGCGGAAGGCGTCGTGCGAGGCCGCGTCCGGCCCGTCCAGGGAGATGGACAGGCGCTGCACCCCGCACTCGCGCAGGCGGCGCACCACCTCGGGCGTGAGCAGGGTGCCGTTGACCGCCATGACCATGCGCAGGCCCAGCTCGCTGCCGTAGCGGGCCAGGTGGTAGATGTCCTCGCGCAGCAGGGGCTCACCACCGGTCAGGATCACCACCGGCTGGCCCAGGCTGCGCAGGTCCTTGAGCAGGGCCTCGCCCTCGGCCGTGGTCAGCTCCCCGGGGTAACACTCGTCTTCCGCCCCGGCCCGACAGTGCAGGCAGGACAGATTGCAACGCCGCGTGGTCTCCCAGGCCAGCAGGCGCAAGGTGGGCGCGCCCGAGGACCCTTCCGCCCCCTGATGCGGGGGATGATGCCCATGAGACGGGTGTGGCATGGCTCGCTCCCGGCACGAAGGACCCTACAATGTCCTCCGAGCTTACCCGCTCTCGACCGCCACGTCACCCCCCAGCCGCGCCGAGATACCGCGGTGGCCCCGGTGAGGAGGAGGCTGAGCCCTTTCGCTCTGCCCGGTCCCCTGTAGGAAGCCCCGTCCTGGCCCACCCCACCCCGACTCCAGAGGGGCCGCAGGGTCTCGCTTCCTTCCCTAGCCCGCCCTCTGCCCGCCCCCGCGGCCCATCCGTCTGCCCCTGCGCCCGGCCCCCTTCACGCCAAACTGGCAGGCAGCCCTGCCCCCCACGCAAGGGCCGGTGGAGCCGGTGCAGCCGCCGGGCTCACCCGCACCGCGGGCTCGCTCAGCCCGCCGCCAACGACCCCAGGGACCGACCACGGGCGCAGGCGCGGCAGGCGCGCTCCCCACCCGGTCGGGGCCGGCGACCTTCCTCACTTCCTCCACCCCGCCGAGGAGCACCCCGGCAGCTTGGTGGAAAAGCGCGGCACGCAAGACCCGAAACCATGACCCGCGGCTCCTTCAGTCTCCTCACTTATGGTTCCTCCGGCAAATGGCGGTGGGAGAGGCACCTTGGGATTGCGGGCCCCGGCCGTCAGCACAGGTGATGGGACGATATTTCGTCGTCTTTGCCAGAAAAATACAGTTTCTTACTGGGGCTACAACCGGAACATCGAGGCCATGAATCCGTCTATCATTTTCCTGGCAGAGACGAGCGCACGATCTTGTTCATCCCGGGCCGGCCCGGTCGAGGCCATGAACCCATAAGGGTGGCCAGGGGCCAGCCTCGACCGGGCCG
>MTPE01000474.1 GCA_002011835.1 Desulfarculaceae bacterium JdFR-95
CACCAAGGCCATGACGGCCAGGAAGGCCACCACCGCCACCGAGACCAACAGGAGCACCCAGGCCCAGAAGGGCCGCCAGCGGCTCACCCCGTGGGAGGCGGCCAGGCCCGCCACGGTGACCACCAGCGACCACAGGCCTCCCACCGCCACCCCCAGCGAGGGCACCAGATAGAAGATACCGCCGGCATTGGCATAGGCCAGCACCCGGAAGGTGGCGGCAAAGCCGGCCCGCGCCCCGCCCACCAGGCGCAGGAACAGGTGCAAGAGCCCTGCGTTCACGAACAGCGACAGCCCGGCCAGCAACGGAGCCAGGAAGATGATCCACAGGCCCTGGCTCTCGCCCTCCAGGTGGCTCCAGAAGCCCTGGGCCGCACTGGCCAGGGTGCCCAGGATGAGCCCGAAGCTGAAGGCGGGTCCCATGCCCGTGCGCATCGGGGCCTGGAAGGTGCGCACCGGATGCAACAGCACCTGCCAGATGGTGCGCCACAGGCCGGCCAACAGGGGAACCTCCTCGTCTTCCCAAGCTGGGCCGGCAGCTTTTGCCTGTGCTCCTTCCATCCTTGGGGGAGGGGGCGGCGGCAGGGGGACATCCAGAGTGGGGCCTGCATCCGGGGGGCCGGAGGTGGGTGCCTGGGGGTGGTCCACCTCCTGGCCGCAGGTGGGGCAGCGCCAGGTGTCGGGCAGNCTGCCGGCCTGAGGGTCCTGGGCCTCGGTTCCGCAGTAGGGACACAGCGGAGCCATCAGTTCTTTCCTTTCTTGGCCTGCTGGGCCTTCAGGCGGGACCAGCGGCGCAGGAAGCCGGCCAGCCCGCCCACGCTCTGTTGTTCGCGCCGCGCCTGTTCTCGTTCCAGGGTCTGGCGGCTCTGGGGCTGGGACACGGCCGCGCGCAGGCACTCCACCCGCTGGGGGCAGCCCCAACACTCTGGAGATACCTCGCGCAGGCCGTCGGCGCCCTGGGGAAAGACGGTGTCCAGATCTCCGAAGCACTCGGGCCTGTTCTCGTCAGAGGGGCTCATGCCTGCAAGCATAGGACGCCCCCCCGGTGGGGGTCAAGCAGGGGAGAGAACCCCGGGGAAACGCACGAGGATTCGAGCTGAACTTATTTGCGTCGATGGTTCTTGTCGTTGAAGATCTCGTAGCCGGCCAACAGCTTGCGGGCCACGTTGACCATCTTCTGGTTGGTACGGCGGCTGTAGCGCTGGAGGCGGCGCATGGCCTCGGCCTCGCTGTAGCCCTTGGCCAGCATGAGCAGGCTCTTGGCCTGTTCGATGATCAGGCGGTCGGCCAACTCCTGCTGCAGACGGGCGCGTTGGGCCCGTAGGGTGCAGATGCGGCGGTGGGTGGCCAGGGCGATCTCCAGGGTGGCGGCCACGGCCCACGGCACCTGCCCGCGGGTGAACAGCCCCAGCGCACCGGTCAGCTCCAGGAAGTGGCGACAGACCTGATCCACCTCGGCACAGCCCAGGACCACTCCCAGCTCCTCCGGGCTCAGCTCGTCGGCGCGGGCGGCCCGCTCGGTCTCGGAGAATCCCCACAGGTCCCACACCACCAGGGCGCCGGAGGTGTAGGCCACCGGCGGCAGGGGATCGGGGTGGGGATGGTAGATCTTGGTGGCGCTCAGGTGGGCCAGGGCGGCCTCCAGCCCTAAGGCCAAGGGGGAGTCGCTCTTCTGCAGGATGATCAGAGTAGTCTGTTCCACGGATTTGCTCTCTCCTGTTGGAGAGGCACATCCGGCAAGAACCGTTCCAAGGAGGGTGGGTTGCTATGAAGGAAGAGTTTTCGGTTGGTTACGACTATGCGCCGCCGCAGGGCGTGCGCCTTCTACGGTAGGTAGGACCCAAACCTTCGGTAGGACCTCAGTGCCGCCGGCGCAGCACATATCCCGGCAGGCTCAGCAGTACCTCCCGATCACCACCCAGCTCCGGCACCCGGCCCAACGCCTCCTGGGCCGCACGGGCATACTCCGCCGCCCGGGCATAGGTGGCCTCCACCCCGCCGTGGGCCACCACCAGCTCCTTGGCCTCTTCCACGGCCTCGGGCCGCTGGCGTCCCTCCCGCGCCAGAGACAACAAACGCTCGCGTACCCTTGCCGGGGCGGTATCGCGCACGTGAATGAAAGGCAGGGTGATCTTGCCCTCGGCCAGGTCGTGGCCCACCGGCTTTGCCGGGGCGGTATCGCGCACGTGAATGAAAGGCAGGGTGATCTTGCCCTCGACCAGGTCGTGGCCCACCGGCTTGCCGAACTCGTGCGCCGTGCCCACGTAGTCCAGGGCGTCGTCCACCATCTGGAAGGCCAGACCCAGGGCCATGCCGTAGTCGTACAGAGCCTCGACCACGGCATCGGGAGCGCCGGCGTGGATGGCACCCATCTCACAAGCCGCGGCAATGAGCACCGCGGTCTTGGCCCGGATCACCTCCAGGTAACCAGGGTAGTCCAACTCCAGCTGGTCGGTGGCCAACAGCTCCAGGACCTGGCCCTCGGCCATGGTGGTGGTGCAGCGGGTGAGCGCGGTCACGAAACGATGGTCGCCCACCTCCACCGCCAGGGAATAGCTCTTGGAAAACAGGAAGTCTCCCACCAGGATCACCGAGTCGTTGCCATAGCGCACCCGCGCCGCAGGCCGCCCCCGCCGCAGACCCGCCTCGTCCACCACGTCGTCGTGCAACAGGGTGGCGGCATGCAGGTACTCGAAGATGGCCGCCAAGCGCGGGTCCGGCTCGCCACCCGCCGCCGCGGCACACAACATGAACAACACCGGCCGCAGACGCTTGCCCCCGCTGAAGATGATGTACCGGCTCACCTCCTCGATGTAGGGCACGTGGCTGGCCAGGGTCTCCCGCAAGGCCCGGTCGGCCTCCTCGCTCAGAGGATACACCCGCGCCTTGAGCGCCGCGTCGTCCAAAGGTGTGTCCAAGGTGGGCAACTTTTGGGCACCTGTCCGGGCCACCGAAACCCGCTCCCGTGAAAAGAAAACGACAAAGTAGGAAATTACTCCAGCATGTACTGTACCACACCCTGGCCTGTCAACGGCCACCGAGGCCGAGCCATGCCTGGCTCGCTTTCTCGTTCCATCCCTTACTTTCCGTGGGGGTAGGGGCTGAGGTC
>MTPE01000435.1 GCA_002011835.1 Desulfarculaceae bacterium JdFR-95
GTGGAGGCGCACGCCGCCCGCTTGCGCATCCTGGAAGCCAAGGTGACCACCACCATCTGTCCCTACTGCGCGGTGGGCTGCGGCCTGATCGTGCACACGGACAAGAAGACGGGCAAGATCATCAACACCGAGGGAGACCCGGACCATCCCATCAACCAGGGTGCCCTGTGCGCCAAGGGCGCGGCCCTCTACCAGATGACCATGAACCCCAAGCGCATGACCCAGGTGCTCTACCGCGCGCCCTACAGCACCAAGTGGGAGGTCAAGAGCTGGGACTGGGCCCTGGAGCGCATCGCCCGCCGGGTGAAGGAGACCCGTGACGCCAGCTTCACCCACAAGAACGCCAAGGGCCAGGTGGTCAACCGCACCACGGCCATCGCCCACGTGGGATCGGCGGCCCTGGACAACGAGGAGTGCTGGCTGCTCCAGGCCATCATGCGTGCCCTGGGGCTGGTCTACATCGAACACCAGGCCCGCATATGACACAGCGCCACGGTTGCGGCTCTGGCAGAGTCGTTCGGTCGCGGCGCCATGACCAACCACTGGATCGACATCCGCAACTCCGACTGCATCCTCATCATGGGGTCCAATGCAGCGGAGAACCACCCCATCAGCTTCAAGTGGGTCACCGAGGCCATGAAGCGGGGCGCCACCCTGATCAGCGTGGACCCGCGCTTCACCCGCACCTCGGCCCGGGCCCACATCTATGCCCCCCTGCGGGCGGGCACCGACATCGCCTGGGCGGCATGCTCAACTACATCCTGCAGAACCGAAAATACTTCGAGCCCTACGTGGCCCACTACACCAATGCCAGCTTCATCGTGGACCCGGCCTTCGGCTTCCACGACGGGCTGTTCACCGGCTTCGACCCCAAGCGCAAGAAGTACGACCGTAGCACCTGGCGCTTCCAGAAGGACTCCCGCGGGGTGCCCAAACGGGACCTGAGCCTGAAACACCCCCGCAGCGTGTTCCAGCTCATGAAGAAGCACTACGCCCGCTACACCCTGGAGCGGGTCTCGGAGGTGACCGGAACCCCGGTGGAGGACCTCAAGCGGGTCTACGAGGCCTACACCGCCACCGGCGCCCGCGACAAGACCGGCACCATCATGTACGCCATGGGCTGGACCCAGCACACGGTGGGGGTGCAGAACATCCGCCTCATGGCCATGATCCAGCTACTGCTGGGCAACATCGGCCGGCCCGGCGGCGGGGTCAACGCCCTGCGCGGCGAGAGCAACGTCCAGGGCTCCACCGACCACTGCCTGCTGTTCCACATCTGGCCCGGCTACCTGCCCACCCCGCGTGCCTCCCTGGGCACCCTGGCCGCCTACCACAAGAAGAACACCCCCCACAGCAACGACCCCATCTCGGCCAACTGGTGGCAGAACAAGCCCAAGTACGTGGTCAGCTTCCTCAAGGCCATGTTCGGCGACAAGGCCACCAAACAAAACGACTTCGGCTACGCCTGGATGCCCAAGCTGGACGACGGGGTGACCTACTCCTGGCTGGACATCTTCGACCGCATGTACAAGGGCGANATCAAGGGCTTCTTCGCCTGGGGCCAGAACCCGGCCTGCTCCGGCGCCAACGCCAACAAGAACCGCCAGGCCATGGCCAAGCTGGACTGGCTGGTCAACGTCAACATCTTCGACAACGAGACCTGTGAGTTCTGGCGCGGACCGGGCATGGACCCCAAGAAGGTGCCCACCGAGGTCTTCTTCCTGCCCTGCGCCACCAGCGTGGAGAAGGAGGGCTCCATCACCAACTCCGGCCGCTGGATGCAGTGGCGCTATCAGGCCGCCAAGCCCCCCAAAGGGGTCAAGCCCGACGGCGAGATCATGGTGGCCCTGTTCGAGCGCATCCGCGTCCTGTACCAGAAAGAGGGCGGCAAGTTCCCCGAGCCCATCCTCAACCTGCGCTGGGACTACCTGCGCCGCGGCTACGACCCCCACGAGGTGGCCAAGCTGATCAACGGCTACTTCGAGCGCGACACCGTGGTCAAGGGCAAGAAGTTCAAGAAGGGTGAGCTGGTGCCTTCCTTCGCCTACCTCACCGCCGACGGCGCCACCAGCAGCGGCAACTGGCTCTACTGCCAGAGCTACAACCAGAAAGGCAACAACGCCGCCCGCCGCAGCAAGGCCGACCCCACCGGCATGGGACTCTACCCGGGCTGGGCCTGGTGCTGGCCGGTGAACCGGCGCATCCTCTACAACCGCGCCAGCGTGGACCTGATGGGCAAGCCCTGGTCGCCCAACAAGAACATCCTGGAGTGGAAGGACGGCAAGTGGGTGGGCGACGTGCCCGACGGCGGCTGGCCGCCCATGAAGGTGAACCCCAAGAAGACCAAGCTGCCCTTCATCATGAAGCCCGACGGCGTGGCCTCGGTCTTCGGCCCCGGACGGGTGGACGGGCCCTTCCCCGAACACTACGAACCCATCGAGAGCCCGCTCAAGGCACATCCCTTCTCGCCCCAGCGGGTCAACCCGGTGGCGGCCATCTACACCACCGCCGCCGACCCCCTGCGGATCGCCGACCCGCGCTTCCCCATCGTGTGCACCACCTACCGGGTCACCGAGCACTGGCAGACCGGCGTGCTCACCCGCTGGCAGCCCTGGCTCCTGGAGTGCGAGCCCCAGCTGTTCGTGGAGATCAGCCCGGAGCTGGCCCGCGAGCGCGGTATCAAAAACGGCGACCGCTGCATCGTCTCCTCGGCCCGCGGCCAGGTGGAGGCCATCGCCATGGTCACCCGCCGCTTCCGGCCCCTGAAGGTGCAGGGCCGCACCGTGCACCAGGTGGGCCTGCCCTGGTGCTATGGTTGGGTCCATCCCAAGGACGGCGGCGACTCGGCCAACCTCCTCACTCCCGCGGTGGGAGACCCCAACACCAGAATCCCGGAGACCAAGGCCTTCATGGTCAACGTGGTCAAGAAAGGGGGTGCCTAAGCCATGGCTGGCAAATACTTCCTCATCGACACCACCCGCTGCACCGCCTGCCGGGGCTGCCAGGTGGCCTGCCAGGAGTGGAACAAACTCCCCGCCACCAAGACCAGGCAGACCGGCACCCACCAGAACCCACCCGACTGGAACGGCGTCACCTA
>MTPE01000434.1 GCA_002011835.1 Desulfarculaceae bacterium JdFR-95
GGGGCTCCCCCGCCTCACCCAACTGCGTGCCCTGGGACGTAAGCGTCTGGAGAGCATGTTCGGGGCCTGGGGCCGCCGCCTGTGGGACCTGGCCCACGGCATCGACCCCACCGGCGTCCACCCCGGCGGGCCGCCCAAGAGCCTCAGCCACGAGCTGACCCTGGAGCAGGACACCGCCGACCGCGGACTGCTGGCCAGCCACCTGCTGGCCCTGACCCAGAAGCTGTGCCGGCGTCTGCGCGCCCGGGGCCTGGCGGGACGGGTGGTGGTGCTCAAGCTGCGCCACGCCGACCACCGTCTGGTCACCCGGCGCACCACCTTGCCTTGGCCCAGCCAGCAGGTGGAGGAGGTGTTCCCCGCCGCCCGTGAGCTGCTGGCGGCCTACTCCCAGCCCGGGCCCTTCCGCCTCATCGGGGTGGGCGTGGCCGAACTCATCCCGGTGGGACGCATGCCCCAGGAGCTGTTCCCCGACCCCCGGCGGCGGCAACGCCGCGTCCTGGCCGCGGCCGAGGACGCCATCGTGGCCCGTTTCGGACCCCAGGCCATCTTCCGCGCCGGCGCCGCCCCCGCCCTGGACCCCAGCCCCAAGGCGGCGCATAATCGAAAAGGGGAGCACGACCAGAGGAGGAGGTGAACACCCATGCCCAGCTTTGCCCAGACCCACTCCCGCGTGACCACCTACTACCTGCTGCGCGACGAGGTGGACCTGCGACGGCGCCTGCGCGCCGCCGCCCGCTGGAAAAAACCGGTGCTTATCGTGCCCGCCCTGGCCGCCGAGTTCACCCTGCCCGAAAACCGCCCCGTGTTCGAAAACATCGTGCGCGAGCTGGCCCAGGCCGACTACCTGGCCCACATCATCTTCGGCCTGGACGCGGCCAGCGAAGACGACGTGCGCCTGTGTATCGACATCCTGCGCCAGGCCGGCCTGGACAACTACGTCATCCAGTGGAACGACGGCCCGGCCATGACCCGCGTGTACCAGGCCCTGCAGGAGGCCGGCTTCGACCTCAGCCGCCGCGGCAAGGGCCGCAACGTCTTCATGGGCTTCGGCGTGGCCGGCGCCCTGGGCGCCACCCAGGTGGGCCTGCTGGACGCCGACATCCGTACCTTCCGCCTGCCCCAGCTCGACCGCCTCTTCTTCCCGGTCCTGGTCCACAACTACCCCTTCGCCAAGGCCTTCTACGCCCGCTGGGACGGACAGCGCCTGTTCGGCCGCGTCAAGCGCCTGCTGTTGGACCCCCTGCTCATCGCCCTCAAACGCAAGTTCGGCGAGAGCAGCGAGGTCAAGTTCCTGCGTATCGTGGACTTCCTGCTCTCCTTCGACTACCAGCTATCCGGCGAGGTCTGCTTCGAGATGTGGCTGCTCAAGAAGATCCGCTACGCCCTGGACTGGGGCGTGGAGATCTTCACCCTCATCGAGGTCTACCGCAAGGCCCCCCAGGTGGCCCAGGTGGAGTTCACCCGCCGCGGCTTCGACCACAAACACCAGCGCGTCTCCAAGGAAGACCCCACCCGCGGCCTGCACCGCATGAGCCTGGACATCATCGCCAGCCTGCTGCACGCCATGATCGTGGAGGAGGGCCTGGAGGTGGGCGAGGAGTTCTTCCGCGACCTGGCCCTCACCTACGAGGAAATCGCCGAGGAGTCCATCCGCAAATACTCCGACAACGCCGAGTTCAACCTGCTCGACTACGACCGCGACCAGGAGGAACGCCTGGTGTACGAGGTGCTCTCCAAGGCCATCGTGCAGTCTGGCGACATGTTCACCTCGCCCCTGCACTCGGCCGAGAAACTGCTGCGCCTCACCGCCAGCTTCGAGGAGTTCCGCCCCTACCTGGAACAGGGCCTGCAACAGACCATCCTGCAGGTGGAGGAGAAACTGCGCGACCAGAGCCTGCAGCCCCGCTACCTGCCCTCCTGGGAGCGCATCACCTGGAAACTGCCCGAGATCAATACCCTCATCGTGGACGCCCTGGAGGAAGACAAACAGCGCTTCCGCAACGCCTGAGACACCACACCCGCCCTCCAGCCCTTGACCACCGCCCCCGGCCATGTCAGGTTTGGGGGCGGAAAAACCTCGGCCCCAGACAAGGAGAGAGGCGCCTTGGCCACCGACTACGACGAGCTCACCATCCAATACGAAGAAGATGGTCAGGTGGTGGTGGAGGAGCTGGAAAAGGTCATCCTCCAGAAGGGCACCTGGACCACCGTGCTCTACCGGTTCCGCCAGATAAACCCCCGCACCGGCCAGTGGGGTCCCCCCAAGGCCGCCCTGCGCCGCTACCAGAAGACCCGCGGCTACTTCCGCAAGACCGACTCGGTCAACATAAGCGAGAAGAGCGCCCCCATCCTGGTGGCCAAACTACGGGAGTGGTTCGAACTGTGAGCCGACAAGACACCTTCCTGGGTCTGGCCCGCTTCTGCTTCGAGGCCGGTATGCTGAAAAAAATGCGCCGCACCGGCTACCCCTTCCTGGGCTCCGGCGGCGAGAGCGTGGCCGACCACTGCTTCCGCGCCGCCCTCATCGGCTACCTGTTGGCCTCACTCAGCCAAGGCGTGGACGCACCCCGCGTGGCCCTCATGCTCCTCCACCACGACCTGGCCGAGGCCCGCACCGGCGACCTNAACTACATGCACAAGCGCTACTCCCAGGCCGACGAGGCCAAGGCCCTCCAGCACCAGGGGCGTAACCTGCCCCCAGAGCTGGCCCAGGCCGCCCAGGAGCTGGTCCAGGAGTTCAACCAGGCCCAGACCCCCGAGGCCCAGATCGCCCAGGACGCCGACCAACTGGACCTCATCGTGGAACTCAAGGAACAGCACGACCTGGGCAACCCCTACGCCAAATACTGGATCCACTACGCCCGCCAGCGCCTGCGTACCGACATCGGCCGCAAGCTGGCCCAGGCGGTCATGGAGACCGACTGGACCGACTGGTGGTTCGAGAAGCGTACCGAGCTGTGGGTGCACAACCATGAGGGAGGGGACGCCGGCGGCGCGTGAGGCCCGTCTGCGCCCCGGCCCCAGACCGCGGCCGGCCCCGAAAGGGGCCGCCCCCCTTGCAGGGGGCATGGCCGCTTACGCGGCCATGGCCGCGGG
>MTPE01000446.1 GCA_002011835.1 Desulfarculaceae bacterium JdFR-95
CTGCTGTTGGCGCCGCTGGCGGTGGGGCTGGTGGGCCTGGGTCTGGAGCGGGTGTTCATCTCGCCCATGCGCAATCGGCCCATGGTCTACACCCTGATCCTCACCTACGGCCTGATGTTCTGCCTGGACGGGGCCATCAAGTTCTTCTGGGGGGTGGAGACCCGCTTCATCCACCTGCCCGAGTTCATGCGGGAGTCGGTGTCGCTGGGTCCGGCCAGCTATCCCGTGTTCCGGCTGGTGATCCTGTTTGCCATCGCCGCGGTGATGGGCGGGCTGATGCTCTACCTGGGGCGCACCCGCATGGGCATCGAGATGCGGGCCACGGCCGACATCCCGGAGATGGTCTCGGCCCTGGGGGTGAACGTACGCTTCGTGCAGGTGAGCGCCTTCGTGCTGGGCTGTCTGCTGGCGGGTGTGGCCGGGGTGCTGGCCGGTCCCTTGTTCACGGTGTTCCCCATCATGGGCCACGAGATGCTGATCAGCTCCTTCGTGGTCATCGTGATCGGCGGCCTGGGCAGCCTGCGGGGGGCCATCTACGCCGCCCTGCTCATCGGGGCGGTGCAGACCCTGGCCGAGTTCTTCATCACCGACCTGGCCATGGTGATCGTCTACATGCTGATGGCGCTCATCCTGGTCTTCAAACCACGCGGTCTTCTGGGAGAGGGTAAGTTTGAGTAGCGCGATCTCCAGCCGAGCCGCCGGGCCGGCCCTGGCCCGGGTGGAGGCCAGCCGGGCCAAGGTGGTGTGCCTGTTGGTGGGCGTGGCCGTGGCGGCGGTGCTGCCGCTGGTGCTGCCCAACAAGTTCTACGTGCGCCTGGTCAACGAGATCATGATCTACGGCCTGTTGGCCATGAGCCTGGACGTGTTGTTGGGCTACACCGGGCTGCTGTCCTTCATGCACAACGCCTACCTGGGCCTGGGGGCCTATGCCACGGGGCTTCTGCTGATCCACGTCTGTCCCCAGTCCATGTGGCTGGCCATCGTGGGCGGCACCCTGATCACCATGATCATCGCCCTGCCTGTGGGCTGGGTGCAGGTACGCACGGGGGGGTTGGCCTTCGCCCTGCTCACGGTGGCCTTCGGCATGATGTTCTACACCGTGGCCTGGAAGTGGTACGACCTGACCGGGGGCGACGACGGCCTGATGGGGGTGCCCCAGCCGGACATCACGGTGTTGGGCTTCAAGATCGCCTCCAGCGGCGACTCCACCGCCATGTACTACTTCACCCTGGTGGTGGTGTTGGGTCTGTTCCTGCTCACCTGGCGCATCATCCATTCGCCTCTGGGGGCGGTGTTGGAGGCCATCCGCGAGAACGAGGAGCGGGCGGCCTTCGTGGGCATCGACGTACGCCGCTACAAGCTGATCGGCTGGATGCTGGCCTGCGGGCTGGCCGGGGCCGCGGGCAGCATCTACATCCTCTACCGCGGCTACACCGGCCCCGGGGTGATGGGGGCCTTCAGCGGGGCGGGCGTGCTGATGATGGTGCTGTTGGGCGGCATGCGCTCGTTGTGGGGCCCCTTCATCGGCGCGGCCATCTTCATCTTCATGCAGGACTACATCAGCACCATGACCGAGGACTGGGAGTTCTTCGTGGGCCTGGTGGTGGTGCTGTTGGTGTTGTTCATGCCCGGCGGCCTGGCCGGCATCCCCGGCCTGTTCAAGGGCAAGCTGGGAGGTGGAGACTAGTCATGGCCCCCATCCTGAGCACCCGGGAGTTGTCGCGCCACTTCGGGGGGGTGGCGGCGCTCAATC
The DNA here is from genome assembly GCA_002011835.1 of Desulfarculaceae bacterium JdFR-95. GTDB lineage: Bacteria > Desulfobacterota > Desulfarculia > Desulfarculales > Desulfarculaceae > Desulfocarbo. Next base: position 1,754 of record MTPE01000446.1, read on the forward strand.
TGGTGAGCCTGGACATCGAGGACAAGCAGGTGCGCTCCATCATCGGCCCCAACGGCGCGGGCAAGACCACCCTGATCAACGTGATCACCGGGCGCCTGGAGGCCAGCGCCGGCCAGGTGATCTACCAGGGCCAGGACATCACCCACAAGCCGGTGCACGAGCGGGTGCGCCTGGGCCTGTGCCGCACCTTCCAGATCACCAGCATCTTCATGGGGCTGACCGTGTTCGAGAACGTGCGCATCGCCCGCCAGGCCCACCTGGGCGGCTCGCTGAAGGTGTTCACCCCCCGCCACGGGCTGAAGCGGGTGAACGAGGACACCGAGCGCATCATCGAGCGGGTGGGGCTGAGCGACGTGGCCTACCAGACCGCCAGCAGCCTGGCCCACGGCGACCAGCGGGTGCTGGAGGTGGCCCTGGCCCTGGCCGGCGACCCCAAGGTGATCCTCCTGGACGAGCCCGCCGCGGGCATGTCCCCCACCGAGACCGAGGAGATCTCGCGCCTGATCCGCGACCTGGCGGACGAGATGGCGGTGGTGTTGGTGGAGCACGACATGGAGGTGGTGATGAGCATCTCCGACACCATCACCGTACTGCACCAGGGCGGGGTCATCGCCGAGGGCAAGCCGGAGGAGATCTCCCAGAACCAGGAGGTGAAGGACGCCTACCTGGGCAGTGAGAAGTGGGCGCCGTTGGTGATGTAGGCGGGGGAGAAGTGGCAGCTATGAGCGATACCGGCGCGCAGGCCATGATCAAGGTGGAGGACATCCACTCCTACTACGGNACCAGCCACGTGATCCAGGGGCTGTCCCTGGAGGTGGGCGAGGGCGAGGCGGTGTGCATCCTGGGCCGCAACGGNGTGGGCAAGACCACCACCCTGCGCTCCATCGTGGGGCTGACCCCGCCGCGCTCGGGCAGCGTGCGNATCGCCGGNCAGGAGGTGCGCGGCTGGCCGCCCCACCGCATCGCCCGCCTGGGCGTGGCCTACGTGCCGGCCGAGCGCCACATCTTCCCCGACCTCACGGTGGAGGAGAACCTGAAAGTGGCCGAGCGCCCCCCCCGCGAGGGCATGGAGCCCTGGACCCTGGAGCGGGTCTACGAGCTGTTCCCGGTGCTGGGCGAGCGGCGCCACTCCGGGGGCACGCGCCTGTCCGGGGGCGAGCAGCAGATGCTGGCCATCGGCCGCGCCCTGATGGGCAACCCCCGGGTGATGCTGTTGGACGAGCCCAGCCAGGGCCTGTCGCCCATCCTGGTGAGCAAGGTGGCCGAGGTGGTCAGCCGGCTGGTGAAGGAGTTCGGCCTCACCCTGCTGCTGGTGGAGCAGAACTTCCGCATCGCCTTGCA
>MTPE01000215.1 GCA_002011835.1 Desulfarculaceae bacterium JdFR-95
TGGCGGGCCAGGTCCACGCCCTGGCCGCGGACCTGACCCGCCGCCTGGGCCCGCCGCCGCCCCTGGAGATCGGCCGGCCCTTGCCCGAGTTGTGCGACGAGTGGGAGGCCCGCTTCTGGCGCGCGGTCACCGGCCGCCGCCGCGCCCGGCCCGGCGAGCTGGCCGCCTGGCGCCGGGCGGCGGAGGAGAGCCTATAGATGCCCCCGGGATCAAAAGAGAGGCTCATCCGGCCAGTGGCGGGGAAACAAGCAGCTTGGGATCGCGGCCTCGGCCGTCGGCACAGGAGAGGGGATGATATTTCGTCGTTTTTGCCAGGAAAATGATATGGTTTCCCACTTGGACCGCAACCGACAATACCGATGCCATGAATCTGTCCCGTATCCTTCTCTCATATCATTTTCCTGGCAAAGACGAGCGCTCGATCTTGTGCGCCCCGGGCCGGCCCGGTCAGGGCTGGCCCCTGGCCCCCCTTAAAGGGCTCACGGCCTTGACCGGGCCGGCCCGGGGTGATTCCCCCACCGCCCTCGCGTTTGGGTGAGGAGCCGAAAATGTCTTGGCTGTGGCCTGGTTAGCGGGGTTGCCCCAGGGTGTTCTGGTAGTGTTCCTGGAACAGGCGGTGGAGGTAGGCCTCCGGGTCCAGCACCGCCTCCTGGGGCAGGTCGAAGGAGTCGCGCCCGGTGCGGTCGTAGGCCAACTGCAGGCCCGGGGCCAACACCTGGCTCAGGCGGGCCAGGTAGGAAGGCACGGCCAGGCCCTCGGCCGCAGCCCCGGCCAGGATGGCCACCTCCGCGGTCTCGGTGAAGCGGATACGGAAGCCGTAGCGCTGGTAGAAGCCCTCCTCGAAGTCGCGGATCTGCTCCAGGCGCTCCAGCACGGCCTCGAAGGCCGCCCCCAGGGTCATGCCCACGCGGTAGTATTCGTCGGCGATCAGGTCCATGCGGGCCGGGGTGAGGGGGCCGTCCAGGCGGTCGCGGTAGAGGGGCTCGCGCTTGGCGATCATCTTCATCAGCTCCATGCGCTCGTCGCGCGCCGCGGCCTCCATGCGCTGGATCATGTCGGGATGTTCAGGGTTGTCGAGCAGTTGGCGCAGGGCGCCCTCTGGGTCGCGCACCAACTCGGGGGTGACGAGGAAGCGGCGCACATCGGTGCTGGGCAGGTGCTTCTCGAAGGGCAGCAGCGCCGCCTCCACCACCGAGACCAGGGCGCGGGCGCCGGTCTTCATCTCCGCCGCGCGGTCGGCCAACAGGCGTAAGGCCGCGTCCTCGAAGTGGACCTCGATGCCGTAGGCGGCGAAGTCGCGCTTCTTGCTGATGATCACGGGGTTGTTGGGGTTGCGCAGGATCTGGTACAGGTCGTCGGCGGTGAGCTCGTCCAGCACCACCTGCACCGGCAGTCGGCCCACGAACTCGGTCTCGAAGCCGAATTCCATGAGGTCTTGGGGGGTTACCAGCTTCAGGTAGTCCTGGTCCGCCATGGGCTCATGCACTTGGGCCCCGAAGCCCAGGGCCTGCTGATTGAGGCGCTTCTTGATGATGTCCACCAGCCCGCCGAAGGCCCCGGACATAATGAACAGGATGTGGCGGGTGTTGACGGTGCGTTTTTCGCGCTTTCCCGTGCGGCGGTACTTCTCGATGGCCTGGATCTGGCTGATGGGGTCGTGGGGGACCTTGAGGTCCACCTCGGTCTCTTCCATGGGCTTGAGCAGGGCCCGCTGCACCCCGGTGCGGCTCACGTCCGGTCCCACCAGGTTGGGGGAGCTGGCGATCTTGTCCACCTCGTCGATGTAGACGATGCCGAACTGGGCCAGCTCCAGGTCGTCGTCGGCCTCGTGCACCAGGTCCCGGATCAGATCCTCAACGTCTCCGCCCACATAGCCGGTCTCGCTGAACTTGGTGGCGTCGCCCTTGACAAAGGGCACTCCCAGCTTGGCCGCGATGAGCTTGACCATGTAGGTCTTGCCCACCCCGGTGGGGCCGATCATGAGGATGTTGTTCTTGATCAGGCCCACTCCGTCGGCCGGGTCCTGCTTGCCCCGCTGGGAGAGATAGCGGGCGCGGTTGAAGTGGGTGCAGATCTTGGTGGCCAACACCGCCTTGGCCTGGTCCTGGCGCACGATGTACTGGTCCAGGTAGGCCACCAGCTCCTCGGGCCGCATGTCGAAGTTTATGCGCGACCACACCCCGCTGGCGCCGTCGCCGTGCTCGCTCTGGGGCTCTGGCGCCAGGCGGGAGACCTGGCGGCTCTTGTCGCCGTACTTCTTGGCCAGATATTCGCTGAGCTGGCGCTCCAGCTCCTTCTGGTCCGGCAGGCCGCCCTTGTCGTCGCCGGTGAAGCCCTTGCTCATGAGAACCTTCCCTCTCTGGTGAGACTCAAGGCCCGGGCCGCCGGTGTCTTCCCGCCCGCCGCCCGGGCCCCATCATCTGTATAAAATATAAAGCCCGGCCCACGCCCACGCAAGGCAGGAAGAAAAGGGCGATTCGGGGTTGCCAGACGGCCGGGTCTGTGTCATAAATATGGGTCGTTAGCGCCACGGGGCAAGGTTTTCACTTTCCTCTTGCCTGCGTGGAAAGGGTAAGGTATATTCAATATTTGTCCCGGCTGGCGTAGCTCAATTGGCTAGAGCGGCTGATTTGTAATCAGCAGGTTAAGGGTTCGAGTCCCCTCGCCAGCTCCATCTTTGTACGCGCCAAGATCGCGCTGGCCGGGAGCTTTGAGGACGAAAAGCGGCTTTGGTGAGGTTCCCGAGTGGTCAAAGGGAGCAGACTGTAAATCTGCCGGCTTATGCCTTCGGAGGTTCGAATCCTCCCCTCACCACCAACAGCAATGAAACAAAGCCCACGTAGCTCAGTCGGTAGAGCACTTCCTTGGTAAGGAAGAGGTGACCGGTTCGATTCCGGTCGTGGGCTCCAACAGTTTCGCCAGGACCCAGGGCGGGCTCCAGAGGCTTCGCCCCTATCCATCGGCACAAGGAGCGACCAATGTCCAAGCCTAAGTTTGAGCGGACCAAGCCGCACGTGAACGTGGGAACCATCGGTCACATTGACCACGGCAAGACGACGTTGACCGCGGCGATCACGAAGTGTTTGGCGGA
>MTPE01000469.1 GCA_002011835.1 Desulfarculaceae bacterium JdFR-95
CATGTGGTCCTGGCAGGCGGGGGCGGGGGGCGGGAAAACAGCAATGAACAACCTCCTCTTTCTGCTCTCCCGCCGCGGAACGGGCTAAGGGCTTCGCTTCAACCAGCGGATCTCGCGCTGGGGGCCGCCCGGGCCGCGGCGCAGGACCAGGCGGTCGGGGTGTATCTCCACGATGCGGTAGGGGCCCAGGTGGTCGCCGGGGCGCAGGCGCCGCACCGGACCGTCGGAGCCGAGGCCGGCCAACACCATACGCTGGCCCTCGCCNATCACCACCCCATAGACCGTCACCCCCAGCTCGGGCGAACGCACCGGCAGCGGCGCGCGACCCGCAGGGGCAAGGAAGGGATTGCGCTCTGGAGACGCGGCCGGAGCCACCGCACGGGCCGGGTGGGAGCGGCTCTGGGAAGCCTTGCCCGCGGCCGCGCCAGGCAGGGAGAACCAGCTCGGCGCCTGCCAGACCACCAGCCCCGCCAACACCACCACCAGGGCCGAAAGCCCCAGGTTGAGCCCTCTGCGACGCATCCGTTCCGGCATGCTCAACGCCTCACCAGGGTCACGGCCTGACAGTCCAGGTGCACCCATCCCCGGCCCTCCTTGCCGCGGCTCAGGCGGAAGCTGGCCAGATACATGGGCGGGGGGCTCTGGCCGAACTCCTTCAGGAAACGCGCCGCGGCAGAATAGGGACCGCGGGCGCGCAGGCGAATGCCCACCACCTGGTAGGAACCCGAGGCACGCGGACTCAGGGGCATGCGCCCGGTGACCTCCAGGCCCGAGCTCCGGGCCAGGGCGAGCACGCGCTCCTCCAGCTCCCGCAGGGCCTGGGCCGGGCCGCGGCGGGGCACGCGCCGGGCCAGCTCCTCCACCCGAACCAACCGGCCGCGCAGGGCCTGGAGGCGCACGCGTTCCTGCCGGGTCAGATCGAGGTAGCCGGCCTGGGACCGGCTCAGCACCGCGGCCCGCTGGCGCGCCTCGCTCACCCAGCGCGCGGCCGGCTCCACTACTTGCAGGTAGCACACCGCCGCCGCCAGCAGCACCACCAGCCAACTGAGCAGGGGCCGGCGGCGGAAGGCGGAGGCCACCAGCCGGCGCAGGCGGAGGCCGGTGCCCTCAGGTGAAGGAGAGACCACGGCGTCCGGCTTGGCCTCATGGTTCGTACTCATGCCGCCCATCCTTCCCCCAGCCAGACCAGGGCCTCGGGGCCGAACAGGGCCATGGCCCCGCCCCCCAGGGCCAAGAAGGGAGCGAAAGGCAGCTCGCTGTCCCAGGCCACCCGGCCCAGGGCCAGTAGGACCAGGTAGAACCCCAGGCCCGCCGCCGCCCCCAGACCCACGGCCAGCATGGCCCCGGGCCAGCCCAGAAAGGCCCCCATGAGCAGGCCCAGCTTCACGTCGCCCAAGCCCAGNCCCTCGCGGCCCCGGGCCAGGCGGAAGAGAAAGGCCACCAGCCACAGCACCCCGGCGGTGACGCCGGCCCCGGCCAGGGCGGCAGCCCAGCTCCCCAGGGGCAGCCACGGCGCCAGGCCCAGGGCCACTCCCGCCGCGGGCAGCACCACCACGTCCGGCACCAGTCCGGCCCAGGCGTCCACCAGGGCGCAGACCAGCAGCACCAGACAGAAGGCGGCGGTGGTCAAACCGGTGGTCCCCGCNCCCCAGCGCCACAGAGTCAGGCNCACGGCCACCCCTGCGGCCAGCTCGCCGGCCGGGTACAGGGGGCTGATGCGGCCGTGGCAGTGGCGGCAGCGCCCCCTCAGCACCAGGAAGCTGAGCAGGGGAACCAACTCGTACCAGGCCAGGCGGTGGCCGCAGGCCGGGCAGGCCGAACGCATCCGCCAGGGGCTGGGCCCTCCGGCCAGGGCCAGGGCCGCGGTGTTGAGAAAGCTGCCCACCGCCAGCCCCCCTATGGCCCCCACCCAGGGCAGCCAGTCCTCACTCAACGCCGGACTCATGGCTCCTCGGCCGGCTGTGGGGCCTGGCCCTGGGACTCGGCCTCGGCCGGGGCGGGGCGGCTGCCCAGGGTGTGCAGGGGCATGGTGCCCACGAAGGGCTTGCGCAGGCGCTGCATCTCGTCGCGCAGGTCCTCCAGGATGGCCTTGGCGTCGGCCATGTCGTGGATCACGTGGGGGGTGAGGGTGATCACCAGCTCGGTGCGCCGGCGCACCTTCTTGGTAGTCTTGAACAGATAGCCCAGGATGGGGATCTGGCTCAGGAAGGGCACTCCCGCCTCGCGCTNCTCGATACGNTTGCGGATCAGGCCCGCGATCACGATGGCCTGGCCGTCGGTGGTGATCACGTTGGTGCTGGCGCTGCGCTTGAAGAANGAGGGACTCTCCGTCTTGCCGAAGGACTCCTTGGCGATGTCCGAGATCTCCTGCACCACCTGCAGCTTGACCAGGCCGGAGTCGTTGATGCGCGGGGTCACGGACAGGGTGATGCCGGTGTCGCGGTACTTGATGGAGCGGTCGGTGATCTTGGTGCCGGTGTCGGGGTTGGTCAGGTCCTGGCTCACGGTCACGTCGGTGATGATGGGCACCTCCTCGCCCACGTTGATGCGGCTCTCCTGGTTCTCGGCCGAAAGCAGGATGGGCGAGCTGATCACGTTGACCTTGCCCTGCTGGGCCAGGGCGCGCAGGGTGGCCTTGAGCTGGTCGGCCTGGGTGATGGTGTAGACCAGGCCCGAGACCGGGGTGAGCCCCAGCTTGTCGTAGCCCAGCGAGCCCTCCAGGGTGCGGCCGCCCCAGGTGGTCTTGTGCTGCCACTCCACCCCCAGTTCCATGGCCCCGTCTAGGGAGACCTCGGCGATGAGCACCTCGATCAACACCTGGCGGGGGAACACGTCCAGCTTGCGGATGGTGCGGAGCAGGCTCTCATACTTGTGGCGGGGGGCGCGGATCACGATGGCGTTGGTGTTGGGCTCCACCACGATACGCACCCCTCCCTCCAACTCGCTGGCCACCGGCGCCTTGGGCTGGGGCAGGGAGGAGCGCACCTCGCCGGAGCCGGAGGACGACTCACCCAGGGGATGCAGGCGCGAGGAGGTGGTAGTGCGGCGGCGGCCGGTCACTGGCTTGGCCGCGGGGGGGGGCTTGGGCTT
>MTPE01000114.1 GCA_002011835.1 Desulfarculaceae bacterium JdFR-95
ACCTTTCTTTTTCCAAAGAAAGGTTCCCCCCACCTTTCCCTCCCCAAAAGGAGAACGGCCATGACTGAGCGGGTGACACTGTTTCGCACCACGCCGCGCATCGTGATGGGTGCGGGGGTGGTGTCGCAGGTGGGTGAGGAGGTGCGCGCCTTGGGAGCGCGGCGCGCCCTGGTGGTGACCGACCGCGGCATCGTGGAGGCGGGCATCCTGGCGCGGGTGGAGGAGTCGCTGCGCAAGGCGCGGGTGCGCTACGAGGTGTTCGCGGAGGTGATCTCCGACCCGCCGTACCAGACCGTGGGCGAGTGCCTGGCGCGGCACGGCTCTTTCAAGCCCCGCTGCGTGATCGGCCTGGGCGGGGGCAGCCCCATCGACATCGCCAAGACCGTGGCGGTGATGCTGGGCAACCAGGGTGACATCGCCGACTACTTCGGAGTGGATCTGGTGCCCAAGCCGGGGGTGCCCAGCCTGATCATCCCCACCACCGCGGGCACGGGCAGCGAGGTGACGCCCATCGCCATCCTCTCCGACGAGGAGGAGAAGCTCAAGAAGGGGGTGGTGAGCCAGCACCTGTTCCCCCGCGTGGCCCTGTTGGACCCGGAGCTGACCCTGGGCCTGCCCCCGGCGGTGACCGCGGCCACGGGCATGGACGCCCTCATCCACGCCATCGAGGCCTACACCAGCGTCAACGCCACCGACCTGACCGACCTGCTGGCCGCACGGGCCATCGGGCTGATCGCGGACAACCTGCGCGCGGCCTACGCCCGGGGCGACAATCTGGCCGCGCGCGCGGCCATGCTGGAGGGCAGCCTCCTGGCGGGCATGGCCTTCGCCAACGCAGGGGTGACGGCGGTGCATGCCTTCGCGTATCCTATCGGTGCGGAGTTCCACATCCCGCACGGCGTGGCCAACACCCTGATGCTGCCGGCGGTGATGCAGTTCAACCTGGTGGGCAACCTGGGTAAGTTCGCCGAGGTGGCCGAGCTGATGGGCCAGCCCACCGAAGGACTCTCCTTGCGCGAGGCGGCCGAGGAGGCGGTGGAGGCGGTGGTGCAACTGGCCGAGGACCTGGGCGTGCCCACCAGCCTGGGCGAGTTCGGGGTCAAGGAGGAGCACCTGCCTGCCCTGGCCGAGGGGGTGATGAAGGTCACCCGGCTGCTGGCCAACAACCCCCGCACCCTGACCCAGGCCGACGCCGAGGAGATATACCGCAGCGTGCTCTGAAACCACAGGCGGGGCCAAAGGAGGTTCGTCGATGCAGGGCTTCTACAACCGGGTGCTGAGCATAGACCTGAGCGCGCGCACCAGCCAGGTGCTGGAGCTGGATGAGGCGGTGTTGCGCCGCGGCCTGGGGGGCAAGGGACTGGCCAGCCACCTGTTGCTCACCCACAATCCGCCGGGGGTGGACCCCCTGTCGCCCGACAACCGCCTCATCTTCGCCACCGGCCCCCTGGCCGGCACCGCCATCTGGGGCTCCTGCCGCTACGGCGTGTTCTGCAAGTCACCCCAGACCGGATTCTTCAGCGAGTCCTATTCCGGCGGCACCGCGGCCGAGCCCATGGCCGCCACCGGCTTCGACGCGGTGATGATCTCCGGCGCCGCCTCCGAGCCGGTGTGGCTGGAGGNTTCCCCCGCCGGGGTGGCCTTCCATTCCGCGGCCGAGCTGTGGGGACAGGACACCTTCGCCACCGAGGACCGCGTGCGCCAGATGGTCAAGGACGCCTACCCCGAGGCGGGACGCGTGGCGGCGGTGGTGATCGGCCCCGCGGGGGAGAACCAGGTGGCCTTCGCCGTGATCGAAAACGACTACTGGCGCTCGGCCGGACGTACCGGGGTGGGCGCGGTGATGGGGGCCAAGCGCATCAAGGCCATCGCCTTCTGGGGCGACCGCCGCCGCGAGCCGGCCGACCCCCAGGCGGCCAAGGACTTCGCCAAGGAGATGGCCGCCCGGGCCAAGGACGACGCCGGGGTCAAGGCCTACAAGAGCATGGGCACCCCCATGATGGTGGACATCATGAGCCACGTGGGCTCCTTCCCCGCCCGCTACTGGCACCAGGGCACGGTGGAGCACCGCGAGGCCATCAACGCCGGCGCCCTGCACCAGCGCTGCGAGGTGAAGCCCCACGCCTGCCTCAAGTGCTTCATCGCCTGCGGCCGGCTCACCACCCTCAAGCAGGGCCGCCACGCCGGACTCACCCTGGAGGGCCCGGAGTACGAAACCATCTTCGCCTTCGGCGGCCTGTGCGAAGTGGACTCCATCGAGGAGATCGCCTATCTCAACGACCTCTGCGACCGCCTGGGCCTGGACACCATCAGCGCCGGCAACCTGGTGGCCTTGGCCATCGACGCCCGCCAGCAGGGCAAGAGCGACTATGACATCGCCTACGGCCAGGTGGACCGCATCGCCGAGCTGCTGAAGGACATCGCCGCCCGCCGCGGCCTGGGGGAGGTCCTGGCCCGGGGCATCAAACACGCCGCCCAAGCCCTGGACATGAGCGAGCAGGCCATCCACGTCAAGGGCCTGGAGCCGCCAGGCTACGATCCCCGCGTGCTCAAGGGCATGGGCCTGGCCTACGCCACCTCGCCCCGCGGCGCCTGCCACCTGCGCGCCACCTTCTACAAACCGGAGCTGGCCGGCATGGTGGACCCGGACCAGATCCAGGGCAAGGCCGCCATCTTCACCGAGTGGGAGGACCGCCTCACCTTCTTCGACACCCTCATCCTCTGCCGCTTCTACCGCGACCTCTACCAGTGGGAGGAGCTGGGACGGATGGTGCAGGCGATCACGGGCCTGGAGCTCAGCCCGGACGACATGCGGGCCATGGCCCGGGCGGTCACCGACGACATCCGCCGTTTCAACCTGCGCGAGGGGCTCACCCCGGACGACGACTCCCTGCCCCCTCGCTTCCACACCGAGCCCCTGCCCGAGACGGGCAAGGTCATCCGCCGCGAGGACCTGGAGACCATGGTGCGCGAGTACTACCAGGTCCGCGGCTGGGACCAGCAAGGACGGCCGAAGTAGAGGGGGGAGGGGACTTTCTTTCCCAAAGAAAGTCCCCTCCCCCCGCCCTACTCCTCCAACCGCGCC
>MTPE01000117.1 GCA_002011835.1 Desulfarculaceae bacterium JdFR-95
CAGGGCCTCGATGCTCTGGCTGGCGCGGCGCAGGCTGTCGGCGATCTCCTGGAGCTGGTCCAGCACCTCCCCGCTCTTGTCGCCCAGGCTGGTGACGTAGCCCTCCACCTTGCGTCCGGTGCGGCCCAGGCCCATGGCGGCCAGCTCCCGGCGCGCCTGGGCTATCAGTCCGCGCAGGTCGGCCACGGCCTGGCCCGCCTGCTCCAACACCTGCTCGCTGCGGGCCACCACGCCCTTGACCTCCAGCTCGCGGGCCACCTGCTCGGCCCGGGCCATGAACTTTTCGGCCAGAGCCGCGGCCCGCTCCAGATGGGCCATGGTGCGGCGCAGGCGCTGGTCGTCGAACACCCGATGCGCTGCGGTGAGCACCTGTCCCATCTGGTCGGCCAGGCCCTTGAAGTCTATGCTGCCCAACTGCTGCGACACCTTGTCGATCACCGAGAAGATGCGCGATATCTCCGAGGGACGGGAGGGGATGATGGGGTACTCGGCGGCAAAGGTGATGCGGGGAGAGAGGTCGGGCTCGCCGGGCTTCTTCAGGTCCAGCTCCACGAACACCATGCCGGTGATACCCACGCTGCGCAGTTGGGCCACCAGGTCCTTCTCCGGCTCGCCGGTGAAGCGGATCAGCATCACCACTTCGATCAGCTTGTAGTCCGGCGCCACGCGGATGTCCACCACCCGGCCCACGTCCACCCCGCGGTACTTGACTACCGAGTCCCGCTGCAGGCCCTGCACCGACTCGTTGAAGAAGGTGACGTAGTATTGCCCTCCCTGGAGGTAGCGCACCGCCCCCAGCCACACGATGGAGCCCAGGGCCATAAGCAGCCCCACCAGGACGAACACGCCCACCTTGGTCCGCGAGACCCGCTGGCTCATGGCCGGATTGCGCCTCCCTCTTCCCCGCCCGGCTGGCGGTGGAAAAAGCTTATCACACGGGGGTCGCGCGAGTGGTCACGCAATTCCGCCGGGGGACCCACGGCGATGATCCCCCGCACCCCCTTGTCCAACAGCACCACACGGTGGGCGATCTCGTAGATGGAGGCCAGCTCGTGGCTCACAATCACCATGGTGGTGCCCAGGGCCTGGTTGATGCGCTTGATGAGACGGTCCAGCTCCGCGGCGGTGACCGGGTCCAGACCTGCGGAGGGCTCNTCGCAGAACAACACCTTGGGGTCCAGGGCCAGGGCCCGGGCCAGGCCGGCCCGCTTCATCATGCCCCCGGAGATCTCCGAAGGCAGGTGGTTCTCGTAGCCGGTCAGGCCCACCAGCGCCAGTTTGGAACGTGCCACCAGCTCCGCCGCCGCCGGAGACAAGGAGGTGAAGTCCTTCAGGGGCAGACTGACGTTCTCCAGCAGGGTGAAGGAGCCGAACAGGGCCCCGGACTGGAACAAAACTCCCACCCGCCGATGCAGGCGGGCCATCTCCTCCGGCCCGGCCCGGGCCACGTCCACCCCGTCGATGATCACCCGTCCCCCCGCCAGGGGGTGCAGGCCGATCATGTGCCGGAGCAAGGTGGACTTGCCGCAGCCCGAGCCGCCAGCGATCACCACGATCTCGCCCGGGGCCACGCTGAAGCTGACGTTCTGTAGGATCACCTGGTCCCCATAGGCCGCGGTCAGCCGCTCCACCTGTATGATGGCCTCTGGTGCCATGAACCCCGCGTCTGCTCCCTCAGTCCAGGTAGTGCAGCAGGATGGCGAACACCGAGTCGGTGACGATGATCAGAAACAAAGCCGTGACCACGGCGCTGGTGGTGGCCCGGCCCACGGCCTGGGCCCCGCCTCGTACCCCAAAGCCGCGCTGGCAGCCCACCACCGCGATCAGGACCGCGAACACCAGCGACTTGAGCAGACCGCTGATCACGTCGAACACCTCCAGGCTGCGCGCGGTCTGTTGTACGTAGGAATACACGGTCAGGTCCAGGCCCAACACCCCCACCAGCATGCCGCCCAGGATGGCCAACAGGTCGGCGTACAAGGTGAGCAGGGGCACCACCACCGCCGCGGCCAGCACCTTGGGCAGGGCCAGGAACATCACCGGATCGTAGCCCATGACCACCAGCGCCTCCACCTCCTCGTTCACCTTCATGGTGCCTATCTCGGCGGCGAAGGCCGAGCCCGAACGCCCCGCCACCAACACCGCGGTCATGATGGGCCCCAGCTCGCGCACCATGGCCAAGGCCACCAACGAGGCCACATAGATGTTGGCTCCAAAGGAGGCGAGCTGCAACGAGGACATGAAGGCGATGATCAGGCCCATGAGCAGGGCGATCAGTCCCACGATGGGCAGCCCGTCCACCCCCACCCGCTCCATGTACAGGGCCACGTCCCCCCAGCGCAGCTCCCGCGGCCGGGTCAACACCCGCCCCAGGGCCAGGGTGAGCTCGCCCACAAAGCCCACCATCTCCCGCAGGTCGTCCCAGAAGGCCAGGGCCGCCTCCCCCACCTGGTCCAGGAAGGGCCGCCGCCGCTCCGAGGGGATCAGGGGAGGACGGGTGAGGGCCGCGGGGTCGATCAGGGCCTTGAGCGCCGCGGCCTTGGGGTCCAGGCCCTCCAGGCGGCAGTCCAGCCCGGCCTTGGCCGCCTCCTGCTCCACCAGGGTCAGGGCCAGGGCCCCGGCACTGTCCAGGTACTCCAGCCCAGCCAACTCCAGGCGCAGGGCCTTCGGCCGCCGCTCCTCCAGCAGCCGGCGCACCTCCCCCACCAAGGGCTCCAGGCCCTCGCGGTCCAGACGCCCCGCCAGGCTGAGCACCTGCACCCCTGCCTCCTCGCGCACCTGCAGGCGAAAACTCGGCCGGCCGGGGGTGGACACACTCGCCTCCCTTGGATGGGGTCGTTTCAGGGCGCCAGTTTCAGGGCCAGAAACTCCTGGGGGGTGATGCCGCCCAGGTTCTTCAGGTCGCGGGCCTCGAAGGCGAACACCACCACTCCCAACAGTCTGTCTCCCCGGCGCAGGGCGAAGGCGGCCAGGTAGGCGGGACCTTCGGGGAAGTACACCTTGCCCGTGGCCGCGGCGGCGCCCTCGCGCACCTGTTTGATCATCCGGTAGTTGCCGTAGTCCTGGCGGGTGTCGCGGTCGGC
>MTPE01000171.1 GCA_002011835.1 Desulfarculaceae bacterium JdFR-95
GGCATGGCCTAGGAGGGGTGGATGGACCTGGAGAACCTAGTCAAGCAATTCGATCACCGCAAACAGCTCGAGATCACCATTCCCACCAAGGCGGTGCTGGAGATCGAGGGCCTGGCCAGTGCCATCAAAGGCGAGCTGGTGGGCATGGACCCCGGCAGGTACTTCATCGCCAAGCTGCCCCGCATCGATATGAACATCCGCGGCAAGCTGCAAAACGGCAACCCCATGATCGTCAAGTATCTGCACAAAGGCTCCATCTTCGCCTTTCAGGCCCACATCCTGGCCTCCACCAGCAAGCCCTCGGAGCTGTGCTTCATCACCTTTCCCCAGATCGTCTCCCGTCACGAGCTGCGCCGCCACCCGCGGGTGGAGTGCAACCTCACCGGCATGTTGCATCTGGAGACAGGCAACCTCAACGGCATAGTGGCCGACATCAGCCTGGGCGGCTGCTGTTTCGCCTTCCAGAACCAACAAGGCAATCACGTCGCCCTCAAAGAAGGCGATCAAGTTTCCCTGACCGTCTGCCTGACCTGCATCGAAGAGCTCACCCGCGTCCCTGGGGTGATCAAGCGGGTGATACGCAAGGAGCGCACCCATTTCCTGGGCATCGAGTTTCAGCGNCTGGACCAGGAGCAACAGTTCCAGATCGGCCAATACATCCAGACCGTACTGGATGTGACCAGTCTCAAGGAAGACCTCTAGGCCCCGGCCAACGCGGCCTCTCCTGCCTGCACCCTCCCGTTCATCCCGCCTGTCCCGGCCCCTTTNGCAAGGTGACGACCTTTCGGCACTGNGCAACAGGTCTGACTGCTTCAGCGCAGGCGCGGGTCCAGGGCGTCGCGGATGCCCTCGCCCAACAGGTTGTAGGCCAGGACCGTGATCAGGATGGCNAGGCCGGGGAACAACGAGAGCCACCAGGCGATCTCGATGTTGGCCTTGCCCTGGTTGAGGATGTTGCCCCAGGAGGCCAACGGCGGCTGCACCCCCAGGCCCAGGAAGGACAAGCCGCTCTCGGTGAGGATGGCCCCGGCCACCCCCAGGGTCAGGGCCACCAACACNGGAGCCATGGCGTTGGGCAGGATGTGGCGGAAGATTATGCGCGCGTCCGAGGCGCCCAGGCTGCGCGCGGCCAGCACGAAGTCGCGCTCCTTGAGAGTGAGGAACTCGGCCCGCACCAGGCGCGCCACCCCCATCCAGGAGGTGAGCCCGATCACGGCCATGATGTTCACGATGGAGGGCTCCAACAGGGCGATCACGGCCAGGATGAGGAAGAAGGTGGGGAAACACAGCATCATGTCGGTGAAGCGCATGATGGCGCTCTCCACCCAGCCGCCGTAGTAGCCGGCCAGGGCCCCCAACAGCACCCCCACCGCCGTGGCCAGTCCCGCGGCCACGAACCCCACCTGCAGGCTCACCCGGCTGCCGTAGATCATGCGCGACAGCACGTCGCGGCCCAGCTCGTCGGTGCCGAAGGGGTGCTCCAGGCTGGGAGGCAGCAGGATGGCGTCCACGTCGATCTGGTAGGGGTCGTAGGGCGCGAGCACCGGCGCCAGGGCCGCCACCACCATCAAGGCCAGCACCACCACTCCCCCGGCCAGGGCCAGGCGGTTGGCCTTGAGCCCCTGCCAGAAGGCGGACCACATGCCGGCTTCCGGTCTCATCGCGTCCTCACCCGCGGATCCACCGCGGCGTAACCCAGGTCGGCCAAGAGATTGCCCAACAGGGTCAACACCGCGCCGATCACCAGCCCGCCCATGACCAAGGGGTAGTCGCGGGCCATGACCGCGTCGTAGAACAGCTTGCCCAACCCCGGAATGGCAAAGATGGACTCGAAGATCACCGAGCCCCCGATCAGCCCCGGCACGCTCAGGCCCAGGATGGTCACCACCGGCATCAGGGCGTTGCGCAGGGCGTGGCGGTAGATCACCACCCGTTCGGGCAGGCCCTTGGCCCGGGCGGTGGTGATGTAGTCCTGGCGGATCACCTCCAGCATGTTGGCGCGCATGTAGCGGCTCATGCCCGCCAGGCCGGCGAAGGCGCTCAACAACACCGGCAAGAGCAGATGCCGGGTGTAGTCCCACAGCTGGCCCCACCAGGTCAGCTGGGCGTGGTCCAGGCTCTTGATGCCGCTGATGGGCAGCCAACCCAACTGCACCCCGAACAGGATCATGCACAACAACGCCAGCCAGAAGGTGGGGGTGGCAAAGCCCACGAACACGAACACCGTGGTGGCCTGGTCGAACAGCGAGCCCCGGTGGGTGGCGCTGTACACCCCGATGGGGATAGCCACCACCAGGATGAGCAGGAGGCTGAGCAGGTTTATGGTCACGGTCACGGGCAGGCGCTCGAGGATCTTGTCGATCACCGGCCGGCCGTCCGGGGCGAAGGAGCGCCCGAAGTCCAACACCGCCACGCGCTTGAGCCACCGCCAATACTGCACGTGCAGGGGCTGGTCCAGGCCGTAGAGCTTGGTGAGACGCTCCTTGGCGATCTCGCTCATCTTGGGGTTGAGGTTGGCGGCCAGGTCGGTGGGCGAGCCCGGCGCCAGGTGCATCACCACGAAGGAGACGAAGGTGATGCCGATCAGAAGCGGCACCATGCCGGCCAGGCGTTTGAGCAGATAGACGATCATGGCCTCTGTACGCTCAACGGGACATCATGGCAGAGGCGTGTCCTTCGCCATCTGCCCTGGGCCTGCAGACATCAAAAGGGCCTCCTACCGAATCATACGCAAGCTCGGGTCACCTGGAAAGCCCCTTGTCAGCACCCAGGTCTGGGTGTGGCTTCCCAAGACTCCGTTCACGCGCCGTACCTTCCTCCTTCCGGGAAGGAGTGGCGGGGAGCTTGTCGCCTCCTTCCCTGGAGAGAAGCGCCGGCGCGGCGGCTTCTCGGGGAAAGACAGGTCTCAAGGCACCAGCTTGATCCCCTGGCGCGCCTTGGGCACGTACCAGCGGATGAAGTTGTAGCCGATCCCGGCCGGCGCGGGCTTTATGCCGTGGAAGCGGGCGTTGACTATGGGCAGGGCATCGGGCACGTAGAGGAAGGTGTAGGGCACGTCCTCGGCCAGAATCTCCTGGAT
>MTPE01000370.1 GCA_002011835.1 Desulfarculaceae bacterium JdFR-95
CCAGGGTGGCCTTTTGCAGGGCCTGGTAGGCCTGGGCGGGCTGGTGTTGTTCCAGGAGGGACCTGGCCCGCTCCAGGGCCTGGAGCGCGGCCTGGGTCTGGGGGGTGGCGGCCGCGGCCAGGGTGGGTGCCAGGGCACAGGTGAGGGCCAGCAGCCAGCAGCTTAGGATACGGGTCATGGCCGGCCTCGCCGAGGGATGACAAACTAGGTGGTCAGGGGCCTGTCTCTACGCTAGCACGTGGAGTGGGTCTCAGACAAGCTTTGGTTGGCAAGGGTCTGATTCCCTTGCATTTATCATTCACGGCTGGTACACTCTCGCTGGGGGGGAGCCACCCTGGAGGGGTGGCTGGAGGGGAGCGGGAAAGAGCTGTGTTTGAGGCTGGTTGGGCCGCGGGTGGCCGGTGGCCGGCGCTCGCTGCCCGTGCTGTTTTGTGGAGCGGTCACACACCAGGGGGTGCGGGTTGCTTCCCACGGATCAACGACAGCAGGAAGTCTTGATCGAGGAGGAGATAAAGCGCTCCTACCTCGACTATGCCATGAGCGTGATCATCGGCCGGGCCTTGCCGGAGGTGCGGGACGGGCTCAAGCCGGTGCATCGGCGCATCTTGTTCGCCATGCGCGAGCTCAAGAACGACTACAACAAGCCCTACAAGAAGAGCGCGCGCGTGGTGGGCGATGTGATCGGTAAGTATCACCCCCACGGCGAGGCGGCGGTGTACGACGCCCTGGTGCGCATGGCCCAGGATTTTTCCATGCGCTACCTGTTGGTGGACGGCCAGGGCAACTTCGGCAGTGTGGACGGCGATCCGCCCGCGGCCATGCGCTACACCGAGGTGCGCATGGCCAAGCTGGCCCACCAGTTCCTGGAGGACATCGACAAAGACACGGTGGAGTTCGTGGACAACTACGACGGTTCCTTGCAGGAGCCGGCGTTGTTGCCCACCAAGGTGCCCAACCTGCTCATCAACGGGGCCACGGGCATCGCCGTGGGCATGGCCACCAACATCCCGCCGCACAACCTGCGCGAGGTGGCCCGGGCGGTGGTGGCGCTGTTGGACGACCCGGATCTGGGGGTGGACCAGCTCATGGAGTACATCCCGGGGCCGGATTTCCCCACCGGGGCCTTCATCTTCGGGCGGGAGGGCATCCGCGAGGCCTACCGCACGGGCAAGGGGACCATCCACCTGCGGGCGCGGGCCAACGTGGAGGTGGCGGCGCGGGGCAAGAAGACCTCCATCGTGGTGAGCGAGCTGCCCTACCAGGTGAACAAGGCCCGGCTGCTGGAGCGCATCGCCGAGCTGGTGCGCGACCGCAAGATAGAGGGCATCACCGACATACGCGACGAGAGCGACCGCGACGGATTGCGCATCGTGCTGGAGCTGAAGCGCGACGCCCAGCCCCAGGTGATCCTCAACCAGCTCTTCAAGTACACCCAGATGCAGATGTCCTTCGGGGTGAACCTGCTGGCCATCGTGAACAACCGGCCCCAGGTGCTGACCCTGAAGGACGTGCTGATGCACTTCATCGAGCACCGCCGCGAGATCGTACTGCGGCGTACGGCCTTCGACCTCAAGAAGGCCGAGGCCCGGGCCCACATCCTGGAGGGGCTCAAGATCGCCCTGGACCACCTGGACCGGGTGATCGCCCTGATCCGCGCGGCCAAAAGCCCCGCCGAGGCCCGGGCCCAGCTCATGGAGGAGTTGAGCCTGAGCCAGGCCCAGGCCAACGCCATTCTGGAGATGCGCCTGCAGCGGCTCACCGCCCTGGAGCGGGACAAGATCGTGCAGGAGTACAAGGACATCATCAAGGAGATCGCCCGCCTGCGCGAGATCCTGGGCAGCGAGGAGAAGGTGCGGGCCATCATCCGGGAGGAGACCCTGGCCCTGGCGGAGGAGTTCGGCGACGAGCGGCGCACCGAGATCGTCTCCGACACCGGCGAGATCGAGCTGGAGGACATGATCGCCGAGGAGGAGATGGTGGTGACCCTCACCCACGCGGGCTACATCAAGCGCTCGCCCATCAGCCTGTATCGGGCCCAGCGGCGGGGGGGCAAGGGTGTGCGCGGCATGGCCCCCAAGGACGAGGACTTCGTGGAGAGCCTGTTCGTGGCCTCCACCCACTCCTACCTGTTGGTGTTCACCACCCGGGGCAAGCTGCATTGGCTGAAGGTGCACGAGCTGCCCCAGGGTGGCCGCGCCACCCGGGGCAAGGCCATCGTGAACCTGATCAACATCGCTCCGGGCGACCACGTGGCCACGGTGCTGGCGGTGCGCCAGTTCGACCCCGGCCGCCAGGTGGTGATGGCCACCCAGAAGGGCATAGTCAAGAAGACGCCCCTGGAGGCATTCTCCCGGCCGCGGGCGGGGGGGATCATCGCCATCAACGTGGCCGCCGACGACCGTCTGGTGGCGGCGCGGCTCACCGACGGGGACATGGAGATCTTCCTGGCCACGCGCCAGGGTCAGGCCATCCGCTTCCGCGAGAGCGACGTGCGCTCCATGGGCCGCACCGCGGCCGGGGTCAAGGGCATAGAGCTGGCCCCGGGAGACCAGGTGGTGGCCATGGAGGCGGTGGCCGGGGCGCCGGCCCTGCTCACCGTGACCGAGAACGGCTACGGCAAGCGCACCCGCATCGACGAGTATCCCCTGCAGCGCCGGGGGGGCAAGGGTGTGATCACCATCCAGACCTCCCAGCGCAACGGCCCGGTGGTGGGGGCGCTGCTGGTGGACGAGAACGACGAGGTGATGCTGATCAGCGACCGGGGCAAGATCGTGCGCACCCGGGTGGGGGGCATCAGCGTCATCGGCCGCCGCACCCAGGGGGTGCGCCTGATCCGCCTGGAGCCGGGCGAGCGCCTGGTGGGCGTGGCCCGCCTGGCCGAGAACAACGGCAACGGAGAGAGCGAGTCCGAGGGAGGCACCTCCTGAGATGTCTACTCATCTCCCTGGTGGCGTCGGTCTGGCGGAGCTTGTGCCGCAGAGCAGAGGTCGAGCCCACCGGTGTGGCGGATTGGCTGGGCTACTATCGTAATACGGCTGCGGATAACCACCAGACCTTGCCGTACAAGGGCGTGCCG
>MTPE01000451.1 GCA_002011835.1 Desulfarculaceae bacterium JdFR-95
GGCCCGCCGCCGTCGAGTACCAGCTCCGCACCGGTCATCCCCCCCAAGCCGGGCCACCCTCCCCCTACAAGCCGGCTCACCACCTACCATGCCGTCCAACCACCGTCGATCACCAGATTCGAGCCAGTCATATAGGACGAGGCGTCGGAGAGGAGGAAGATCACCGCACCGTTGTACTCGTCCTCGCGGGCCATGCGCCCCAGGGGCACCCGGGCGCAGTAGGCCTCCAGGAACTCGGGGTCCTGGTGGTTGAACACCCCTCCCAGGGTGAGGGTGTTGACCCGCACCCCGGCCCCCGCCCAGTAGGTGGCCAGGTAGCGGGTGAGGTTGAGCAGGGCGCTCTTGCTGGCGCTGTAGGCCACCGGCTTGTAGAAGGTCTCGCCCCGGCGGCGGCGGTATTCGTAGATCCCCTGGTCGGGGGAGACCAGGCCGTAGATGGAGCAGACGTTGACGATGCTGCCCCGGCCCGCCCGGGCCATGGCCCCGCCCACCACCTGGCAGGTGAGGAACACGCCCTTGGCGTTGACCGCCATCACCCGGTCCCAACTGTCCTCGGGGTAGGTCTCGAAGGGGCCGTTCTCCTGGGCCGGGGCGTTGGGGGGCGAGTCCAGGGCGGCGTTGTTGATCAGCCCGTGGGGGGTGTCCCAGCGCCGGGTGAGTTCCTCCAGGGCCGCGGTCAGGCTGGCGCGGTCGGTGACGTCGGCCTGCTGGTAGAACACGCCCTCGTCGTCCTGGGGGCGCGGGGGCAGACTCAGGTCCCACACCGCCACCCGTGCCCCGGCCTGGCGCAGGGCTTGGGTGTACTGCCGGCCCAGCTGGCCCAGGCCGCCGGTGATCACGATCACCCGGCCGGTGAGGTCGAACAGGTCCCGGCCCATGGCCTGCCTCACTCCAGGTCCTCGAAGCGGACGGCCTCGTCCGGGGCCAGCTCGCGCTTGAGGCGCCGGCCCAGGACCCGCTCCAGCTCGTAGGGCGGCAGGCCGCCCCCCGGACTCTTGGCCACCACGTCGCCTTGGCCCAGCACCGTGCCCGCGGGCAGCCGCCGCGCCGCCACCAGCTTCTTGCCCATCTTGTACAGTGCGCCCTCCTCGCAGGCCAGGGGCCGCTTCACCCCGTCGCCCAGGGCCACCCGCGCCCGCCTGAGATCGCGGACCAGCTTGCGCAGCCCCACCGGCTCCAGGGAGAAGCTGTGGTCGGTGCCCTTCCAGGCCCGGTTGAGGGTGAAGTGCTTCTCGATGATGCGCGCGCCCAGGACATAGGCCACCGTGGCCATGGCGATGCCCGACTGGTGGTCGGACAGCCCGATCACCGCCCGGGGGAAGCGCTGGCGGTAGGTGCGGATCACGTTGAGGTTCATGTCCTCGGGCTCGCAGGGGTAGGACGCGGTACACTGCAGTATAGCCACCTGGGGGTTCACCTCGGCCACGGTCTGGTAGGCCCGCTCCACGTCCTCCAGGGTGGCGCCGCCGGTGCTCAGGATCACCGGCCGGCCGAAGGAGGCGATGTGCTTCAGCAGGGGCGTGTTGGTCAGGTCGCCCGAGGCCACCTTGAAGGCCGGCATGTCCAGCTCGGCCAGGAAGTCGGCGCTGGCGTGGTCGAAGGCGGTGGCGAACATCACCAGGCCCAACTCGGCGGCATAGGCCTTCAGCTCCTCGTACTCGCGGCCGAACTCCAGGAACTCGCGGTGCTCGCCATAGGTGGCGCCGTAGCTGTTCTCGTGCAGGTAGGGCTGGTCGTACAACTCGCGGGTGAACAGGGCCCGGTTGTCCCGCTTCTGCAGCTTCACCGCGTCGGCCCCGCACTCGGCCGCGGCCTTGAACAGGCGCTTGGCCGTCTCCAGGTCACCCTGGTGGTTGTGGCCCACCTCGGCGATCACGAAAGCGTCGCTGGCGTCGTCGATCACCCGCCCCGCTATCTCCAGTCTGCGTGTCATCACCCATCCTCTTTACGGCAACAGCAGCCGTATCTTCTCCCGGGGCAGGCCCGCCGCCTCCAGGGCAGCCAGGGCGCGGGCGTCGTCCTCACCCGCCGCCACCAGGATCATCTCCCAGTCCAGCCCCGCCAGTTCGGCCACCTCCACCACGCGCCGCCCCAGGAAGCTCTCCCGCCCTCCCGGCCCCGGCCGCGCCACCGCCACCACCGACAGGCCCAGCTCCCGCACCGTGAGATAGGCCAGCTCGGCCAGCTCGCCCACCCCCACCAGGGCCACCCGCTCCACCCCTTCGGCCACCAAGTCCTCCAACCGCTCCCGTACCCGCTCGCGCACCTGGCGGAAATACTGCAGGGAATACTCGATGTACTCCTTGGTCAGTCGCGACTTCTCCAGCATGCCCTTGGGCGTGAGCAGATACTTCACCCGCCGGCGGGGAAGGGTGGTGACCTTGAAGTAGCCCTTGCGCACCAGACGCTTCATGAAGGCGTTCACCAGGCCCAAGGACACCTGGAGCTGACGCGCCAACTGACGCTGGGTGGTCTCGCCGTTCTTGGCCACCGCGTCCAACAAGGCCAGGGTATAGCGGTCTTCGCGCTGCATGGGCCTCCACCCCACGGACGAAGCGGCGGGACAACAATGTTCACGCAATGAACATACTTGGCGGCACTACCTTTGTCAAGATGCTCCCAGTGAGCCAAGCCGCCCACAGTGGCTAGCCAAGGGTGAGAAGAACGACTTCTCTGGAACTAATCGGACAACAGCTCGCGGGCGGTGTCGTGCACGGCCTGGATCACCAGCTCCACCTCGTGGTCCTGAAGGGAGGGGTACATGGGCAGGCTCAAGGTGCGCTCACCGATGCGTTCGGCCACGGGGAAGGCGCCTGGCTGGAAGCCGAAACGCCGGCGGTAGTAGGAGAGCAGGTGCACCGCACGATAGTTGACCGCCACTCCGATCCCGCGCGCCTGCAGGCGGGCCAGGAACTCGTCGCGTCGGTCCACCCAGATAGTGAAGAGGTGACGGGCGCTCACCGCTCCAGAGGGCACACGGGGGAAATCCACTCCTGGCAGAGCCGCGAAGGCCTCCTCGTAGCGCCGCGCGATCTCCTCCCGACGCTGCCGCCGCTGCTCCAGACCCTCCAAC
>MTPE01000085.1 GCA_002011835.1 Desulfarculaceae bacterium JdFR-95
CGGGGCGCGCACTTTAGGTGGCTGATTCTATGGGCCGCCCCGGCCCCTGTCAAGAGCCGGCCCCGCGCAAATCTCCCATATGTCAGGTACAAATGGACAAAAGCCGCTATCGGGGAATGAAAGGCGTTCGGGGCGAAGGCCTACTTGTCGCCCTCGCTCTGCAGCACGGCCAGAAAGGCCCGCTGGGGGATGGGCACGTTGCCCACCAGCTTCAGGCGCTTCTTGCCCGCCTTCTGCTTCTCCAAGAGCTTGCGCTTGCGGGTCACGTCCCCCCCGTAGCACTTGGCGGTCACGTCCTTGCGGAAGGGGCTGATGGTGGAACGGGCGATGATGGTGGAGCCTATGGCGCCCTGGATGGCCACCTTGAACTGCTGGCGGGGGATGGTCTCCTTGAGCTTCTTCACCGCGTGCAGGGCCCGGGGCCGGGCGCGGTCGCGATGCACCAGCATGCTGAGCGCGTCCACCCGCTCCTTGTTCACCAGGATGTCCAGCTTCACCAGGTCGGTGGGGCGGTAGCCGATCAGGTCGTAGTCGAAGGAGCCGTAGCCCTGGGTCACGGTCTTGAGCTTGTCGTAGAAGTCGTAGATCACCTCGGCCAGGGGCATCTCGAAGGTCAGCTCCACCCGCCCCGGGCTGGGGAAGTGCATCTGGTTGTTCTCGCCCCGCCGCTCCAGACACAGCTCCATCACCGGCCCGATGTAGCGCTCGGGCATGATGATGCTGGCCTTGATGTAGGGCTCCTCGCAGTGGTCGATGCGCGCCGGGTCCGGGTAGTGGGCCGGGTTCTCCACCTCCAGCATGGTGCCGTCGGTCAGGTACACCCGGTAGCGCACGCTGGGCACGGTGAGGATCAGCGACAGGCCGAACTCCCGCTCCAGCCGCTCCTGCACCACCTCCAGGTGCAACAACCCCAGGAAACCGCAGCGGAACCCGAAGCCCAGCGCCTGGGAGGTGTCCTTCTGGTACACCAGGGCCGCGTCGTTGAGCTTCAGCTTCTCGATGGCCTCGGCCAAGGCGGGGTAGTCGTCGGTGGCCACGGGGTAGATGGAGGAGAACACCACCGGCTTGAGCTCCTTGAACCCCGGCAGGGGCGCGGCCGCGGGGCGCTGGCGGTGGGTGATGGTGTCGCCCACGCTCACGTCGGCCACCCGCTTCACGCCGGCGATGACGTAGCCCACCTGGCCCGCCTCCAGGCGGTCGGCGGGCTGGCGCTTGGCCCCGAAGATGCCCACCTCCTCCACCCGGTACTCCCCCCCGCTGTGCATGAAGCGTATCTCGTCCCCCGGACGCAGGGTGCCCTCCTTGAGGCGCACATAGATCACCGTGCCCCGGTAGGGGTCGTAGATGGCGTCGAAGATCAGCGCCTGCAGGCGCGGCGGGGTCACCCTCCGGCGGGGGCAGCTCGCGCACCACCGCCTCCAGCACCTCCTCGATGCCCCAGCCCTCCTTGGCGCTCACCGCGATGGCCGCCTCGCCGTCCAGGCCCAGCTCCTCGGTGATGGCCAGGCGCGTGGCCTCCACGTCGGCCGAGGGCAGGTCTATCTTGTTGATCACCGGCACCACGGCCAGGTCGTGCTCCAGGGCCAGGTACAAGTTGGCCAGGGTCTGGGCCTCCACCCCCTGCGAGGCGTCCACCACCAGGAGCACCCCCTCGCAGGAGGCCAGGGCCCGGCTCACCTCGTAGGTGAAGTCCACGTGCCCCGGGGTGTCGATCAGGTTGAGCTGGTAGGTCTTGCCGTCACGGGCGGTATAGGGCAGGGTGATGGCCTGGCTCTTGATGGTGATGCCGCGCTCGCGCTCCAGGTAGAGCCGGTCCAGGAACTGGTCCTGGAACTCGCGCTCGCCCACCACCCCGCAGTGCTGGATCAGGCGGTCGGCCAGGGTGGACTTGCCGTGGTCGATGTGCGCGATGATGCTGAAGTTGCGAGTGTCTTCCCGGACCGGCAACGCTGACTCCTCCTCGCCTGCCCCCCCACCGGCAAAAGGAGGCTCATCCGGCAAACGCCGGGGTGGTGATGGAATCATCCCGGGCCGGCCTGGTCAAGGCCAGGGCCCGAAGGGTGGCCTTTAGGCCAGCCTTGACCAGGCCGGCCCGGGATGATCAACATGGTGCGCTCGTCTTTGCCGGGAAAATGATATGAGCAAGGATACCAGAGGGATTCATGGCCTCGCTATCGCCGGTTGCAGTCCAAGTGGGGGATTATATCATTTTCCCGGCAAAGACGGCGAGATGTCATCCCAGTGCCCGGGCCGGCGGCCGGGGCGGCGATCACAGGGTGCCGCGGCCCCGCCATCTGCCGGATGAGCCAAACAGGAGAATAACCGTACCCGCCGCCGGCGTCAACGGCCCACAGATGCCGCGCCGCGCGCGGTGAGCCCCGTGCAGGGGCAGTGGATCAAAAGCCCCTCCCAGGGACCACCCGGCTGCACCGCCCGGACCATGGCCCGCCAGCCCGAACAGCCCCGACACAGCCGACCCCCCACCCGCAGGCAGGGCGGAGTGCCGCCCCGGCGTACTATCTCCAAGGCATCCTTCACCATCTGACGCCTCCCTCCGGGTGACTCCCTACGGCTTACTATAGATTAATCATACCACCCCGCCCATCCACCCCGAGTTATACTGACTCCAGCGGCAACCCCCGAAGACCAAGGAGAAACCATGAAGAAAACCTTGTCTTTCCTCTTACTGGCCACCCTCCTGGCCCTGGCCGGCCTGGCCCACTCCGCCCAGGCCGAAGCCCCCCTCGGCGTCCGCCTGGCCCAGCGTATCTTCGCCGGCATCAAGGCCAAGGACTGGACCGCGCTGGAGAAGTTCATGTCGCCCCAGTTCCAGTCCGTACACAGCGACGGGGCGCGCGACAAGGCCGGAGAGATGGCCCTGATCAAGAAGCTGAACCTGGGCCCCTACCGCCTGAGCGACTTCCACACCACCCGTCAGGGCCAGGTGCTGGTGGTCACCTACAAGGTCTCGGTGCAGGAAGACCTCCCCACCGGCCGCACCTCCACCCGGCCCGCCGCCCGCCTGAGCGTCTTCATCAAGACCCCCCAGGGCTGGAAGTGGCTGGCCC
>MTPE01000219.1 GCA_002011835.1 Desulfarculaceae bacterium JdFR-95
CAGGGGGCGGGGGCCGGCAGACTACAGCCTCGAGGCCAAAGCCCAAACCTATCCCCTCCACCCCCGGCCCTGCGAGCCGGTTGACCACTCCCTGGAGGGGGCCTAGAATCGGGTGAGACGGCCGTGCCCCTGGGAGCGAGCCCCGTGAACCAGGCACAAACCCAAAAGCCCCGGGTGGCCATCACCCTGGGCGACCCGGCCGGGGTGGGACCGGAGATCGTGGCCAGGGTCTGCCACGACCCCGAGGTGCTCGCCGCCTGCCAGCCGGTGGTGGTGGGCCGGGAGATGATCCTGCGCGCTGGTGCTCTGGCCGCAGGGCTGGACATGCCCCAGGTGGAGGTGGTGGAGACCGGCGAGGCCGCACCCATCACCCCGGGTCGGCCCAGCCCGGCCGGCGGGCGTCAGGCCGGGGCCTTCATCGAGCGCGCCCTGGAGATGTGCCTGGGCGGCCAGGCCCAGGCCATGGCCACCGCGCCCATCTCCAAGGAGGCGCTGCAGGCCGCCGGCTATCCCGACACCGGCCACACCACCCTCCTGGCCCGGCTTACCGGCACCAAACGGCCGGTGATGATGATGGCCGGCGNACGGCTCAAGGTGGTGCTGGCCACCATCCACTGCGCCCTGGCCGAGGTGCCCCGGCGGCTGACCACCGCCGGCATCGTGGAGACCGGCACCATCGCCGGCCGCGAGGCCGCCCGCTACTTCGGCCTGGAACGCCTGCGCCTGGCCGTGGCCGCCCTCAACCCCCACGCCGGAGAAGGCGGCATGTTCGGCCGCGAGGAGCAAGAGATCATCGCCCCGGCGGTGGAGCAACTGCGCGCCCGCGGCCTGGAGGCCTCCGGCCCCCACCCCCCCGACACCGTCTTCTGGCACGCGGCCCAGGGGGAGTTCGACCTGGTGCTGTGCATGTACCACGACCAGGGCCTGATCCCCTTCAAGCTGCTCCACTTCCACGACGGGGTCAACCTAACCCTGGGGCTGCCCATCGTGCGTACCTCCTGCGACCACGGCACCGCCTACGACATCGCCGGCCAGGGCAAGGCCCACCCCGGCAGCCTCAAAGCCGCGGTGCTCCTGGCCGCGGCCATCGCCCGCCGCCTGCAGCAGCGAGAAAACACCCCCCAAGACTGAAGCCGGGCAACGAGGCTGCGACCACACCAAGCCCTCCGCCAAAGGACAGGGTCGCGCAGAGCATCCAGGCTACGTGTCCTCCGCATCCCGGCCCGGACCGGACTCCACGGCCCGCTCCTCCCCTTCCTCCCCGCGGGGCGCCCGGCGGCGGCGCCAGGCCTTCACCTCCTCCCACACCAGCCTCCCATACAGCCCGGCCACTCCCAGATACACCACCAGGGCTGCAATCTCCAACCTGAAATCGGGATGCCTTCCCTCGCGCAGCTCCCGGATGTTGAACCACAATATCCCGCCCATCAGCACGAACATGAACCAGGCCAGCCAGGCGAAGTCCGAGGCCCGGCTGCGCTGGCCCCGGCGCAGGAGGTCACGATAGCGGGTATGGATCAGGGTGGCCAGCACCACCAGGGAAAGGGGCGCCATGACATAGTGCACTGCCAGGGGCAAACCCAGGGCATGCCCCAAGGAGCACAAAACTTTGTAGCCCAACTCGTTCAGGCGCGCCAACAGCTCGATAAGGGCCTTCATGAGCCGTCTCCCCCCTCTTCGCGCGCAGCATGTGGCCCGACCATCTCCCACGGACAAAGGGCCTGTCAAGCCCTCGCCCCCGCCCGCCTTGACCCCGCCCCTGGGGCGTGTTACCCAGGCAGGAAGAAGAAAGGAGCAGCACATGGACGCGGCGGACAGACTCATGGCCCGGGTGGAAGGCTACCGCCAGGCCCTGGTGGAGGCCCAGCGCACCCTGGTGGGCATCCCCGCCCTGGGGCCCACCAACGGGGGACAGGGCGAGCTGGCCAAGGCCCAGGTGGTCCAAGCCTGGCTGGAGGAGCTGGGCCTGGACATCCAGCGGGTGGACGCCCCGGACCCCAGGGTGGACAGCGGCATCCGGCCCAACCTGGTGGCCACCGCCCCCGGCGACACCGGTCCGGCCCGCTGGGTGCTCAGCCACCTGGACGTGGTGCCCCCGGGCCCGCGCGAGGAGTGGGACTCCGATCCCTGGACCCTGCGCGTGGAGGGCGACCGCCTCTACGGCCGCGGCACCCTGGACGACCATGCGGGCCTGCTGGCCTCGCTGTTCGGCCTGCGCGCGGTGCTGGAGGAGGGGCTCACCCCGGCCGGCCAGGCGGGACTGGTGGTGGTGAGCGACGAGGAGACCGGCAGCGCCTACGGCCTGGAGCACGTCCTGGAGAGCCGGCCGGAGCTGTTCACNCCCCAGGACCTGATCGTGGTGCCCGACGGCGGCGACCCCGANGGGCTGATGATCGAGGTGGCGGAGAAGTCCATCCTGTGGCTGCGGGTGGAGGTGACCGGCCGCCAGGTACACGGCAGCACCCCGGACAAGGGGGTCAACGCCCTCTACGCCGCGGCCCGCATGATGGTGGCCGCACGCGAGATGTACCAGCGCTTCGCCCTGCAGGACCCCCTCTACCACCCCCCCATGAGCACCTTCGAGCCCACCAAGAAGGAAGCCGGCGTGCCCAACGTCAACACCATCCCCGGTCGCGACGTGTTCTACCTCGACTGCCGCGTGCTGCCCCAGATCCGGCTGGAGGAGGTGGAGGCCGCCCTGAACGAGCGCTTCACCCAGATCGCCCGCGAAGAAGGCGCCCAGGTGCAGATCAGCCGCGTGCAATACCTGCCCGCCCCACCCCCCACCCCGCCCGAGGCCCCGGTGGTCACCGCCCTGGCCCGGGCCATCGAAAAGGTGCGGGGCCGACCCGCCTATCCCGGCGGCGTGGGCGGAGGCACCGTGGCCGCCTGCTTCCGACAGCGCGGCCTGCCCGCCGCGGTGTGGTCCACCTGGCCCGACACCCCGCACGTGCCCAACGAATACTGCGAACTCAGCGCCCTGCTCAACGACACCAAGGTCTTCGCCCTGTTCTTCGCCGGCCTCTAGCGATGGGCGCCCCCGCCCCCGCGGGCCGGAACCGTCGG
>MTPE01000362.1 GCA_002011835.1 Desulfarculaceae bacterium JdFR-95
TGGCGGTCGGCCCCGCCGCGGGCCGACAGGCGCTCGTTGAGATGCAGGACGCGGAGCATGGCCAGGACGTGTCCGGGGCTTGCGGGGGAGGAAAGCGGGTATATACTATACACACGAATAGAATCTCCCCCCTGCCTTCCCCTACCCCATAACCGGTTGGCTTGGCAAGACAATGGCGAAGGGAGGTGAGATGTAAAAAATTCGCTTCACATCCGGCCCAACATGTAGTATGCTCGTCCCCGGAGCATACAATATAGCGTGTATCGCAGGTGTGGGAGGGGAGCCGTGAATTCCAGTCGCCACGGGGATTTGGAGCGGAGAGCGGAGGCTCGCGCGGCGGAGCAGCAGGCGAAGACCGGTGTTTCGGGTGGTGAGCTCCGGTTTGAGCGGCTGGAGGAGCCAGGGGGCAGAGAGGCTTCCAGCGAGGGGACGAAAGAGGGACGCAGCATGAGCAGACTGAGGGTGATCGAGGGTCGTGGTCCCCGTTTGGAGACGGCGGACACCACGGACATGGCGCTTTTCGTGCGCACCAGCGCCGAGGAGATGGACTCCTGGGACCGGGCGCGCATCGAGGAGGCCCTGGTCCGGGAGACGCAGCTGGACGAGGGCACGGCGCGGGAGATCGCGGCCGCGGTGGAGGATCAGATCCGGCGGGCGGGCATCCAGATGGTGACCGCGCCCCTGATCCGCGAGCTGGTCAACAGCAAGCTGATCGAGCGGGGTCTGGAGGACGAGCGCCTGCGCCACACCCGTCTGGGCGTGCCCCTGTACGACGTGGATCAGATGATCCGCATGCCCAACAAGGAGAACGCCAACGTGCCCCACGGGCCGGAGGCCACCAACCTCACCCTGGCCGAGAGCATCAAGAAGGAGTACGCCCTGATCAGCGTGTTCTCGCGCGAGGTGGGCGACGCGCACATGCGGGGGGACCTGCACCTGCACGACCTGGGGTTCGTGGACCGGCCCTACTGCTCGGGCCAGAGCCTGGAGTACATCAAGAAGTTCGGGCTCAACCTGCCCAACTCCCTGGCCCTGGCCCGACCGGCCAAGCACCCCGAGGTGTTGCTGGCGCACATGGTGAAGTTCGCCGCGGCGCTGCAGTCCAACTTCGCCGGCGCCATCGGTTGGGACGCGGTGAACCTGTTCTTCGCGCCCTACCTGGAGGGCCTCAGCGACCGGGAGGTGAAGCAGCTGGCCCAGATGTTGATCTTCGAGTTCAGCCAGCAGGCCGTGGCGCGGGGGGGACAGGCCATCTTCACCGACATCAACCTGTACTGGGAGGTGCCCAAGCACTTCGAGAACGTGCCCGCCATCGGCCCCGATGGCCAGTACACGGGCAAGACCTACGCCGACTACGAGAAGGAGGCGCAGCGCTTCGTGTGGAAGCTGTTCGAGGTGTACCGGGAGGGGGACGGTGCGGGCCGGCCCTTCTTCTTCCCCAAGCCCCTGGTGCACATCACGGAGAAGTTCTTCCACACCGAGGGTCACGAGCGCTTCCTGCACCACATCTGTGACGTGGCCGCCACCATGGGCAACACCTACTTCGTGTTCGACCGGGGNGAGACGGCCAAGATCAGCGAGTGNTGCCGGCTGTCCTTCAAGCTGGAGCAGAGCGACCTGGAGGACGCCAAGACCCCCTGGCGCATGCGCTACAGCGCCCTGCAGAACGTGACCGTGAACCTGCCCCGCATCGCCTACGAGGCCGGGGGCGACGACACCGAGCTGTTCAAGATCCTGCGCCAGCGGGTGCGGCTGGCGGTGGAGGCCCACCTGCAGAAGCGCCGCTTCATCCAGAACCTCCTGGACCACGGCGCCACCGGGCCCCTGGCCCTNCTGGCCATGGCCCTGGACGGNGAGCCCTACCTGCGCATGCACCGGGTGACCTACCTGATCGGCATGGTGGGTCTGAACGAGATGGTGGAGCGCCACCTGGGGCAGCAGTTGCACCAGTCCGAGGAGGCCATGCGCTTNGGGCTNAAGGTGATCGCGCAGATGAAGCTGTTGTGCGACCACTACAGCCAGCAGCACAACATGCGCTTCGTGCTGGAGCAGACCCCGGCCGAGTCCACGGCCTACCGCTTCGCCAAGCTGGACCTGAAGCACTTCCCCCGGGCGGCGCGCCAGACGGTCAAGGGGGATTTGGTCACGGGCGAGGTGTACTACACCAACAGCACCCTGTTCAACGTGGGCGCACCGGTGAACCCCATCGAGCGGGTCAAGCTGGAGGGGCGCTTCCACCCCCTGATCGAGGCCGGGGCCATCACCCACGTGTGGCTGGGGGAGCAGCAACCCAGCGCCGAGAGCCTGGCCAACTTCGTGGTCAAGATCTTCCGCCACACCAAGAACGACCAGGTGGCCTTCAGCCCGGAGTTCTCCTGCTGCAACCGCTGTCTGAGCAACAGCCGGGGGCTTTTGGAGACCTGTCCGCGCTGCGGCTCGGAGGACCTGGACCACATCACGCGCATCACGGGCTACTTCACCCGGGTGTCGTCCTGGAACAAGGGCAAGCTGGGTGAGCTGCGCGACCGCTACCGCAACGACGGCTTCTTCACCGATCCCCCCCTGGCNCGGGCGGTGTGAGGTTCCTTGGGAAGGGGTTCGTGTGGGGGGAGTCCTTTCCCCGTGCCGGAAGGGGGTCCTCCAAGCAAGGACGCAAGCGACGAGGGAGGCTGGTCATGACCTTGTTCACCAAGGTGGGTTGTGAGAAGTGCCACTACATCACCGACCGCTTCGACCTGGAGGCCATGGGCATCCGGCAGGAGGTGTTGGGGCCGGACAACCCCGACGCGTTGGCCCACTTGGCCTGGCACGAGCTGGTGGACGTGGCCGAGCGGGAGCTGCCCATTCTGGTGCTGGACGACATGACCCACATCGCTGGGGCGCTGAAGATCAAGTCCTACCTGAGCAAGGTGGCCCGTGCTTGAGGGAGCTCTGAAAGGAGGCGCCCGCCCCCTGCCCGCAGTGCCGCGGCCGGCGCCGGAGCTGCCCCCGGTCAAGGGCCTGCTGGAGACCAGCTTCATCGACTGGCGGGGCAAGATCTCGGCGGTGATGTTCCTGCCGGG
>MTPE01000365.1 GCA_002011835.1 Desulfarculaceae bacterium JdFR-95
CGCCCCGCCCCTCGCCGCCCAGGCGACCCGCCAGCCAGGCCGCCAGCGCCCACCAGGCCAGCAGCCCGCCCCGGCCCCAGGCCGCCGGCCCCTGCGCCGCCCCGCACCACACCAGCCAGGCCCCCAGGGCCAACAGGCCCCAGCAGACCGCCTCGCCGGCCAGGACCGCCGCCACCTTGCCACGCCCCGTGCTGTGTCCGTGGTTCGACACCGCCTCTCCTCCCGCCCCGCCTCAGCGCAGGCGCAGCACCACGTCCCCGATCAGGATCAGGTCCCCCCGCTGCAGGGGGCTGCGGGTGACCCGTCGGCGGTTGACATAGGTGCCCATACGGCTGCCCAGGTCCTCTAGCACCAGGCCCGCATCACCCACCAGCACCTGGGCGTGGCGGCGGGACACCGCGGTGTGCTCGGGCGGGAGGCGTAAGTCCACCTCGCCCCGGCCGATCACGGTCACCGGCTGCACCAGGGGGTAGTCCAGGGGATGGGCCAGGCCCTCCAGGGCCACCAGGCGGGGGGGGCCTGGGGCGGCGAAGGAGGTCTCCACCCGCATCCGCCCCGAACGCAGGGAGGGCTCGGCCACCAGGCGCACCTCCACCGCCGACCCCCGGGGCAGTTCCATCTCGGTCATGGACTCCACCGCCCGCTGCAGGTGCTCGGCCAGCTCCTCCTCCAGCCGCGGCAGGAACACCGCCCACTCCTCCACGAAGTCCGGCGGCAGGCGCACCAGGAAGCGGTTCGGGGCCAGGGTGCAGTAGGCCAACTGCGCCGCCTCCCGCCGCAGGGCCTTCTCCAGACGCCGGGCTATGATCTGCGGGGTCAAGCGCACCGGGCACTCCTTTCTTCTTGACTCCTCCTCTCACCCCGGGAGACGCGGCGGGCATGGTTTTCTTCCCCCGAGCCGCTCGTCCCTGCCTTTTTCCACCCAGCGGGAAGAAAACCCGCGTTCTGGGCATCTTAAGTAATAGGAAGGTGAGGCGTGAACCTGGTTGACAGGGTTCCCGGGACTCGGCTACTGATGAGACCTAGCCCCGGAAGGAGGTCTGGAGGTGAGACGCTGGTACCGGGTAGCCACCATGGCGTGCCTGTTGCTCGTGGTGTGGGCCTGGGGGGTATGCCTGGCCGCGACCAAGGGCGTGGGCGGGGTGCGGCCCCGGATGCTGGGGCCAGTGCGCTACAAGGGCAGCTACGCCCTGGTGATAGGCGCCAGCCGCTACCGCGCGGGCTGGCCGCGGCTGGAGAACGTGCCCGCCGAGGTGCAGCAGGTGGCCCAGGCCCTGCGCAAGAAGGGCTTCCAGGTGCGGGTGGTGCTGGACCCGGACGCGGAGGAGCTGCGCCGGGCCTTCGAGAAGTTCATCGACGACTACGGTTTCGACGAGGGCAACCGGCTGTTGTTCTACTTCTCGGGCCACGGCTACAGCCGCAAAGGGGGGCGCAAGGGCTACCTGGTGCCGGTGGACGCGCCGGACCCGCAGCGTGACGAGAAGGGGTTCCTGCGCAAGGCCCTGTGCATGGATCAGGTCATGGCCTGGGCGCGGGAGATGGAGGCGCACCACGCCTTGTTCCTGTTCGACTCCTGTTTCTCGGGCACGGTGTTCAAGGCCAAGGCGCGGCCGGTGCCGCAGCACATCAGCGCCCTGACGGCCAAGCCGGTGCGGCAGTTCATCACCGCCGGGGCGGCGGACGAGACCGTGCCCGCGCGCAGCGTGTTCACGCCGCTGTTCCTGCGCGGCATACGGGGCGAGGCCGACCTGGTGCGCGACGGCTATGTCACCGGCACCGAGCTGGGGCTGTTCCTTCAGGAGAAGGTGCCGAGCTACGGCACCGGCCAGACCCCGCAGTACGGTAAGATCAAGGACCCGGAGCTGGACGAGGGCGACTTCGTGTTCGCCTGTGCGGTGCCGCCGGGCGAGCCGGTGCCTCCGCCGCCGCCCGGTGAGGAGGGCGGGGCGGTGCCCCAGGTGGAGTTCGGGGACATCGAGAAGTGGGGGCGTTGGCAGAAGGCCATGCGTCGGGCCTGGGCCAAGGCACGGGCCCTGGAGCAGAAGGGCGAGGTGGACGCGTCGGCCAAGGCGGCGGCCTGGGGGCGTGTGTTGAAGGCCTTTTCCGCGGACAACCCCCTGAGCGGCGAGGACGAAAAGCTGCGCCAGCAGGGTCGGACGCGGCTGGCGTACTGGCGGCGTCAGGCCAAGGCAGAGGCCGAGAAGCGCAAGGAGACGGCCGGCTGGCCCAAGCGGATCAGGAACCGTATTGGTATGGAGTTCGTGTTGATACCTGCGGGCAGTTTCATGATGGGTAGCAAGTACAGCCCCGAGGAGACGGCGCGTCGTTTTGGCGGAAAGGTGAAGTGGTACAAGGACGAGCATCCCCGTCACCGTGTTGAGATAACGAAGCCTTTTTATATGCAGGTCACGGAGGTGACGCAGGGACAGTGGCGTTCGGTGATGGGCAGCAACCCGAGTTGGTCCAAGAGATGTGGAGACGACTGTCCTGTGGAGGGGGTTAGTTGGGATGATGCGCAGGAGTTCATCCGGCGGTTGAACCGCATAGAGGGTCGGGATATCTATCGCTTACCCACAGAGGCGGAGTGGGAGTACGCGTGTCGAGCGGGTAGCAGCAGTGCGTACTACTTTGGAGACGACGCGGGTCGTCTTGGCGAGTACGCATGGTATGATGCCAACTCTGGTTATAAGACCCATTCAGTAAAAGGTAAGCGTCCCAACGCCTGGGGTTTGTACGACATGCACGGTAACGTGTGGGAGTGGTGCCAGGATTGGTATGGGAAGGGCTACTATTCTGTTTCCCCGCGCCGTGATCCACAGGGCCCCAACAGTGGTAAATACCGGGTTGTTCGCGGCGGTTCCTGGGGCCACGATGCCGGGGCCCTGCGATCCGCCCGCCGCATCGGGGACGCCCCTGTCACCCGGGACATCAACTTAGGCTTTCGGGTAGCCAGGATTACGCCTTGATTCTTTACCCCTTTACCCCTTGGGGGGTGCAGGGGGGCGTAGATCACCCCGCGAGGGCTACAGGCCCTCGCGGGGACCCCGGTACCCCCCGGCTC
>MTPE01000364.1 GCA_002011835.1 Desulfarculaceae bacterium JdFR-95
GGGCCTTTGCCGGCCACGGGATAGAGGAGCGGCTGGTGCGCCTGAAGCCGGCCCAGGCGCGCGAGCCCCGCGGCCTGGGGCCGGTGGTGGAGCGTTGGGTCCTGGAAGGCGGGAACAAGGCTCAACGCCTGCAGGCCCTGGCCGCAGGGGTGGCTGAGCTGCTGCAGGAGCAGGGAGTGCGGGT
The DNA here is from genome assembly GCA_002011835.1 of Desulfarculaceae bacterium JdFR-95. Classification (GTDB taxonomy): domain Bacteria; phylum Desulfobacterota; class Desulfarculia; order Desulfarculales; family Desulfarculaceae; genus Desulfocarbo. Next base: position 185 of record MTPE01000364.1, read on the forward strand.
GCGCGACCAGGATACGGGACGGGCCCGGTCCATCCACCCCCGTGACCTGGCCGTACTCTGCCGGACCAACCAAACCTGTGAGGAGCTGGCCGCCGCCCTGGAGGAGGCGGGGGTGCCGGTGCAGATCCCCGGGCCGGGGTTGATGTCCACCCTCGAGGTCCTGGTGGTGCAGGCGGGCCTGGCCCTGTGGGTGGACGGGCGCGACACCCTGGCCGCGGCGGAGCTGGCCCGCCTGCTGCACTACCCCCGAAGGCCCCAGAAATGGCTGGAGGGTCTGCTGCGTGAGGAGGGAGCAAAGGAGCTGCTGGAGTTGAAAGAGGTGCGGGCCGTTCGGGAGTCGGCCCGCCGGCACCCTGCCGCCGGTCCGGTCACCGCCCTGGAGCTGGTGATGGAGGCCACCGGCGTAGCGGCGCGGGCCCTGGCCTGGGGGCGGGCCGAGGAGCGCCTGGCCAACCTGGAGGCCCTTCACGCCCATGCCTGTGCCTACCAGGAGCAGGCTCGAGGCGAAGGCGCCGCCGCCACCCCGGCGGGACTGCTGGCCTACCTCCAGGACCTGGCCGCCTGCGATGAGGACACCCGCGGCCTGGCCCCGGAACAGGATGCGGTGGTGGTCTCGACCTGGCACAGTGCCAAGGGCCTGGAGTGGCCGGTCACCGTGCTTTACGACTTGGATTGGAGCCGTCCCCCCTCCCTCACCGGCGTGGTGGTGAGGGGACGGGAAGACGGCTTCGACCTGGAGCAGCCCCTGGCCGGGCGCTGGGTACGCTATTGGCCCCAGCCCTACGGGCAACACGAGAAGGACCTGCCCTTCCTGGAGGCCATCCGCGACAGCGCCGACTACCAGTATCGCTGCCAGGAGGACGAGCATCAGCTCCTGCGCCTGCTCTACGTGGGCTGGACCCGCGCCCGCGACCGCCTGGTACTGGCCGCGCCGCCCGGCGTCCTGGAGAAGGACAAGGGCCCAGTGGGACTGTTGCGGGACCAAGGCAGGCCCATCCTGTGCGAGCCGGAGGCCACCGAGGGCGTGGAGCGGTTGTGCTGGGCCGGGGTGGAGTTCACCTGCCGGGTGCGCTCTCCCGATCCGGCGGCCCCGGTCCCGGCCTCCCGGCAGCCCGGCCAAGGCTACCGGCACCCAGGTCCCCAGCCGCACCCTCCCGCGCTGGTGTCTCCCTCGGCCCTGGGTGGCGAGGGCCGGGTGGTGGAGACGAGCGAGCTGGGACCGCGCATCGCCCTCCACGAGGCGCAAGGACGCATGGAGGCAGTGGGAGAGGCGGTGCACACCTTTCTGGCCGTGGAGCTGGAAGGGCTGTCCGCACGCCGGCGCCGGGAGTTGGCCTGGGAGGTGCTCCAGCGCTGGTCCGTAGCAGACCTGATACCGCCCGCAGACCTGGTACGGGCGGCCGAGGCCCTGGAGTCCTGGTTGGAGCGGCGCTGGCCCGGTGCCCGCCGCCGCCGGGAGTGGCCGGTGTGCTGCCGCCTGCCCCAGGGGGGCCTGCTGGCGGGACGGGCCGACCTGGTGGTCATGGCGGAGCACGGCTTCGTGGTGGTGGACCACAAGGCCTTTCCCGGCCAGGGGGCCCAGGCGCGTGAGCACGCCCGCGGCTTTGCCGGCCAGTTGGCCGCCTACGCTGATGCCATCGCCCGGGCCACGGGTTTGTCCTGCCTGGGGACCTACATACATCTGCCCCTGGCCGGCCTGGTCTGCGAAGTGGCGCCGTGCTCTTAGCAGGAGGATCCTCTATGCCCTCGGTCAAGAAAGACACCACCCCGGGGATGCGACTGGTGCACCTGTACTGGCTGCTGTTGTTCACCCGGCGGGAGTATTCCCTGAGTGAGCTGAGCCGAAAGCTGGACTGCTCCAAGGCCACGGTGCTGCGCTACCTGAGCCAACTGGAGAGCAGCCCGCTGGGAGCCGGCCTGCAAGCGGAGAAACGAGCTGGCCGCCTCTACGTCCGCTTGCGTAGCAGCGAGCGCCCCCGCGCCTCCCTGCGGCCCGAGGACATCGAGCAGCTGCTGCTCTGCCGGGACATGGTGTGGAGTCTGCTGCCTCCCCGCTTGCGCGAGGAACTCAACCGGGCCATCGCCCACAGCCGGGCCCTGGTGCCCGACCCGGAGCTGGTGGTGGACCTGGAACGGCGGCGGGCCCAGCCCTGGCCCAAGGGGGCCATCGACTACACGGCACAGGAGGAGGCCTTCACCCGACTCCTGCAGGCCATGGACCAGCGCCGTATCTGCCGCGTGGCCTACCGTAAACCGGGAGACGAACAGGACCGCGTGCATCTGCTGGCCCCGGATCGGCTCCTGGTCCACCATGAAACCCTCTACGTCCAGGGCTGGCGCTTCTGGGAGGACGATCCCCATCGCCGCGCGCGCATGACCCTGGCCCTGCAGCGGGTGAGGGGAGTGGAGCTGACCGAGCAGACCTGCCATGAGGAGGCCCCTCCCCTGGGGCACACCTTCGGCATCATTCAGGACGATCCCTTCCGGGTGCGGGTGGCTTTTGCCCCCAGTGCCGCTTGCTACGTGCGCGAGCGCATCTGGAGCCAAGACCAGCGCCTCGAACCCCAGCCCGACGGCGGTGTGGTGTTGGAGTTCACCGCCACCAGTCGGCCCGAGGTGGTGGCCTGGGTGCTGAGCTTCGGCGCTACCGCCCAGGTATTGGAGCCGCCGGAGCTGGCCCGGGAGGTCGGCCGCATCGCCCAGCAGATCGCGGCCCAGTACCTCTCACCGTCGGATCCGGAGCGGTGAAGCCGGCGCCGGCGGTCTTCGGCCGGGGCCCCTACTGCGGCAGAGTGGGGGGAGGCGTGACCGGCGCCGGGGGTGGATCGCGGCCCGAGGCACCAAAGGGGCGGGGAGGCGTGGGGGGGGGCCAACCGG
>MTPE01000143.1 GCA_002011835.1 Desulfarculaceae bacterium JdFR-95
TGGAGCGGCACCCGCCGCGGCTGCGCGCGCGGGGCGGGTCTGGCCGGGGGAGGTGAGGAGATGTACACCCAGGAGTTGTTGCAGAAGGCCCACCGCCTCTACGAGCGGGAGGGGGACTACCTGCAGGGCCTGCTCGAGCAAGACCCCACCTACCAGGAGGTGGCCGAGCTGGTGGCGCACCTGGAGCGGCGCCTGATGCGGCGGCTGTCGCCGGAGCAGGCCAAAGCCCTGGGCGCGGCGCGGTCTTTGCTCTTGGAGATGACGCGGGAGACCGCCTTCAAGCTGGGCTACCTGATGGCGCATCTGTACCCCTTGGAGGAGGTGTATCGTTTCTGAGGGGTCTGGGTGTGGGAAGTATCGGGAGTTTGGTGGGTTTTGCATACTGAACGCCATTCATTTTTTTGGCTTTGGGGGGTTGACAGGGTGTGCGGGCCGTGTTACTTGAATGAATCGTCATTCATCATCGAGGCGGCAGGATGGCGCGAAGGGCCCGCAAGAAGAACGGTGACAAGCACCGCCGCATCATCGAGGCGGCGGTGAAGGTCTTTGCCAAGCACGGCTTCTACAACTCCAAGGTGAGTGAGATCGCCCGGGCCGCCAACGTGGCCGACGGCACCATCTACTTGTACTTCCAGAACAAGGACGACATCCTCATCCGTCTGTTCGAGGAGGAGATGGCCGCCATCCTGGAGCGGGTGCAGCGCGAGGTGGACGCCGAGAGCGACCCCGCGGCCAAGCTGAGGCGGTTTGCCCGCGCACATCTGAGCTTGGTGGAGGAGAACCAGGAGCTGGCCGAGATCATCCAGGTGGAGATCCGGCAGTCGTCCAAGTTCATGAAGGAGTACAAGAACGTCCCCTTCCAGCAGTATCTGAACCTGATCAGCGGTATCGTCAAGGAGGGACAGGCCAAGGGGGTGTTTCGGGCGGACGTGGAGCCGGGGGTGTTCAAGCGGGCCTTCTTCGGCGCCCTGGACGAGATGAGCCGCTACTGGGTCTTGAGCAGCGCGCGCAAGTACTCGGTGGAGCGGGCGGCCCAGGAGATCGCCGATTTCTTCCTGCGGGGGGTGTTGGCCCGGCCGGAGGGTGAGTCGGGGCCGGACTCTGCGCAGGGTCAGGACTAGAGTAAGGTTTTCGCCGCCTGTGGGCGCCCCGGGCGGCGAGGTGGTTTTTTTTCAATCTCAAATCAGCTCCCCGTTATGCGGCAGGAAAGGAGGGGCGGAGTCGTGAACATAGTGGTTTGCATCAAGCAGGTGCCGGACACCGAGACCCAGATCAAGATCGGTGGGGACGGCAAGAGCATCGACACCAGTGACATCAAGTGGGTGATGAACCCCTACGACGAGTTCGGCGTGGAGGAGGCCCTGCGCATCAAGGAGGCCCAGGGCTCCGGCGAGGTGATCGTGGTGGGGGCCGGTCCCAAGCGGGTGGTGGAGGCCTTGCGCACCGCTCTGGCCATGGGTGCGGACCGGGCGGTGCACATCGAGGACGAGGACCTCTACGGCGCCGACCCCATGTTCGTGGCCAAGATCCTGGCCAAGGCGGTGGAGCCGCTCAACCCGGACATCATCTTCTTCGGCCAGCGCGCGGTGGACGACGACTGCGGCCTGGTCAGCTCGGCGGTGGCCGATTACCTGGACCTGCCCCAGCTGTCGGTGTGCATCAAGGTGGAGGTGGGCGACGGCAAGGTCACCGTACACCGGCCCATTGAGGGGCAGACCAATGTGTTGTCCGCCTCCCTGCCGGTGGTGATCACCACCCAGAAGGGTCTCAACGAGCCACGCTACGCCTCCCTGCCCGGCATCATGAAGGCCAAGAAGAAGCCCCTGGAGACCAAGACCCTGGCCGATCTGGGTCTGGAGCGCGAGGACAAGCTGGAGGTGGTGTCGCTCAGCCCGCCGCCCGAGCGGCCCGCGGGCAAGACCATTGAGGGCGAGACTCCCGAGGAGCTGGCCGCCAACCTGGCCAAGGCCCTGCACGAAGAGGCCAAGGTGATCTAGGGCCGCCTCGTGGGTAGTCACACACCATCTCTCTAGCCTAAAGGAGCGAACGAACCATGGCGGGTGTTTGGATATTGGTGGAGCATCGGGACGGTGAGATCCGCAGGGTCACCCTGGAGGCGGCCGGTGCGGCGCGCAAGGTGGCCGACGAGCTGGGGACCGAGGTGACCGCGGTGATGCTGGCCTCGGGCCTGGAGGACAAGGCGGCCGAGCTGGGCGCCTACGGCGTGGACAAGGTGCTCTACGCCGAGGGCGAGGCCTTCGCCTACTACACGGCCGAGGTGTATGCCGCGGCGGTGGCCGAGCTGGTCAAGCAGCACCAGCCGGACGTGCTTCTGTTCCCGGCCTCGCTGCAGGGCAAGGACCTGGCCGGGCGCCTGGCGGCCAAGCTGGACGTGTCGGTGGCAGTGGACTGCACTGCTCTGGCCGTGGCCGACGGCCGCCTCAAGGCCACCCGGCCCATGTACGCGGGCAAGGTCTACGCCGAGGTGATCCTGTCCGGCCAGCCCCAGATCGCCTCCCTGCGTCCCAACGTGTTCGACGTGGTGGAGACTGGCGGCAGCGCCGCGGTGGAGAAGGTGGAGGTCGCGGCCCCCGAGCCCCGGGTCACTCTGGACGAGGTGCTCAAGGAGGCCGAGGGCAAGATCGAGCTCACCGAGGCCTCCATCATCGTCAGCGGCGGCCGCGGCATGAAGGCGGCGGAGAACTTCAAGATCCTGGAGGAGCTGGCCAGCGTGCTGGGCGCGGCGGTGGGCGCTTCGCGCTCGGCGGTGGATGCGGGCTGGCGCCCCCACACCGACCAGGTGGGCCAGACCGGCAAGGTGGTCTGCCCCAACCTCTACATCGCCTGCGGCATCTCCGGCGCCATCCAGCACCTGGCCGGTATGGGCACCAGCAAGGTGATCGTGGCCATAAACAAGGACCCCGACGCGCCCATCCACTCCAAGGCCAACTACAGCGTGGTGGCCGACCTGTTCAAGGTGGTGCCGCCCTTCACCGAGGAGTGCAAGAAGATCAAGGCTGCGCAGTAGAGGTGGGGGGAACCCTTTTTGGCGCCC
>MTPE01000350.1 GCA_002011835.1 Desulfarculaceae bacterium JdFR-95
CCCGCCGCTTCATCGCCAGCCAGATGCCCGCCACCCGCGCCGTGGTGGCCAAGCTGGAGACCGGCCCCCCCGTGGGCGCCGCCATCCAGGTGCGTATCTCGGGACCCGAGATCGCCACCCTCTACCGCCTGCGCGACCAGGTGGACAAGGTCCTGCGTACCGTGCCCGGCATCGTCAACATCCGCGACGACTGGGGCAACTGGACCAAGAAACTGGTGGTGGAGGTGGACCAGCAGCGGGCCAAACGCGCCGGCTTCACCAGCAAGGACGTGGCGCTGTCCCTGCAGACCCAGATCTCCGGCCTCACCGCCACCCAGTTCCGCGAAGGCAAGGAGATCATCCCCGTGGAGCTGCGCGCGGCCAAGACCTACCGCGAGGACCTGGGCCGCATCTCCGGCCTCAACATCTACTCCTTCCAGGACGGCCGCTCCCTGCCCCTGTCCCAGATCGCCGACACCCGCCTGGACTGGCAGCCCTCCAACATCCACCGCCGCGACGCGGTGCGCACCATGACCATCAAGACCGACGTGGAGGGCCGCTTCGCCTCCGAGGCCTTCGCCGAGGCCCGGGCCAAGCTGGAGAAGCTGCGCCACAGCCCCGCCTGGCCCGCGGGCTACCGCATCGAATACGGCGGCGAGTTCGAGGAGTCGGGCCAGGCCCAGGCCTCCATCATGGCCGGACTGCCCCTGGCCATGGGCCTGATCTGCTTCCTCTTGGTGTGGCAGTTCAACTCCATCGTGCGGCCCCTGATCATCGTGCTCACCATACCCCCCATGATGATCGGCGTGGCCTTCGGGCTGCTGGTTACCGACGCGCCCTTCGGCTTCATGGCCATGCTGGGCCTGATCAGCCTCACCGGCATCATCATCAACAACGCCATCATCCTCATCGACCAGATCGAGGCGGAGAAGGCCCGCGGCCGCTCGCCCGCCCAGGCCGTGGTGCTCTCGGCCCAGAAACGCCTGCGGCCCATCATCATGACCAGCGTCACCACCATCGTGGGCCTGATCCCGCTGTCCCTGCAGGGCGGGGAGATGTGGCGGCCCATGGCCAACACCCTCATCTTCGGCCTGGGCTTCAGCACCGCGCTCACCCTGATCCTCTGCCCGGTGCTCTACACCGTCTTCTTCCGCCTGCGCTTCCAGGGCTTCCGCTGGGAGGCGGCCACCGCCACCCAGGACCAGGGCTGAACCACATCACCCCCCTCAGGAGACCAGGCAGCGCTCCAGCTCCGGCAGCACCTCCTGCGGCTCCAGCTCCCAGGTCACGAAGGCCAGGCGGTTGCCCTCTCCCGCGCCGGGCCAGGGGGTCAGCTCGGGGCGGCGGTAGGTGTGGTTGAGCAGGTGGGGGCCGGTGGGCAGGGAGACTAGGCCCTTGACCCGCAGGCAGCGCCAGGGAAGCGCGGCCAGCCATCCCTGCAGGCACTCGGGGTCGAAGGTGCCCGGCCCCTGGAAGGAGAACTCGCGGAACCCGCCGGTGTGCTCGGCCTGAGCCGGGGGCCGCGGGGCCAGGTCCAGGCCCGCCGGGGGAGCAGAGGGCCGCGCCCCGCCCAAGGGGTCCAACACCAGGGCCCGCTCCACCTCGCAATGCACCACCGGCACCAGCCGCGCCCGCGGGTTCATCTCCCCCAGCTCCGCGGCCATGGCCTCCACCGCCTCCGGCGGCACCAGGTCGGTCTTGTTGAGCAGCAACAGGTCCGCGGCCGCGATCTGGTCGAAGTAGGCCGCGCCGAACAGCTCCCGCCGGGGGAACAGCTCCGCGTCCACCACCGTGACCACCGAGCCCACCGCCAGCGGCAGCCGCGCCGCGGCCTCCTCCACCGCCCCGGCCAGATCCCCCGCCCCGGACAGGCCGGTGGCCTCCACCAGGATGCGCTGGGGGGCGAAGCGCTCCACCAGCTCGGCCAGGGCGCGCTGGAAGTCCATCCGCAGCTCGCAGCAGATGCAGCCCGCGCGCAGCTCGCGCACCCGGGCGCTGAAGCCCTNCAGCAGCCGGCCGTCGATGCCCAGGCGGCCGAACTCGTTCACCAGCACCGCCANGCGCTCCTGCGGCGGCTGCTCGGCCAGCAGGCGCCTCAGCAGGGTGGTCTTGCCCGCGCCCAGGAAGCCGCACACCAGGTGGATGGGTATGGGAGCGCTCACGCCTCGTCCTCCAGGAAGGTGATGCGGGCCTCGCGGGGCAGGTTGAGGCCCAGGGCCACCTCGGCCGCCTTGAGCAGGCCGCTCACCACGGGGCAGGAGGCGTGTTTCAAGGTCTCGCGGCCGGCGGCGAACACCGGCCCCTGGCCGAAGCCCGCCCCCACCACCTGGCGCAGGTCCAGTTCCTCCAGGCGTCGGCCCAGCTCGCGCACTGCCTCGCAGTCCGACTCCAGGCTCACCCGCACCCGGCGGCGGCCGGCCGCCTCGGCCCGCACCGTGGTCACGAACCCGCAGGCCCCCGGCTCTATACGTACTGTGGTCATGGTCGTCTCCTCCCGGTTGTCGGCTCTAAGGTAAAGCATACCAGGCCGGGCTTGCCAGGTCTGGGAGCAGGGGCTATGCTGGGCGGCATGGAAGACGCTGCGGTCGAGCTGGCCCGCCGTCTGGTGGGCATGGACACCCGCAATCCACCTGGAGGAGAGGGCGAGTGCGCCCGCTTCCTGGGCGGGCTGTTGCGCGAGGCGGGACTGGCCGTCTCCTACCACGACTTCGCCCCCGGGCGCACCAGCCTGGTGGCGCGCCTGGAGGGGGACGGCCCGCCCCTGTGCCTGTCCGGGCATCTGGACACGGTGCCGACCGAGGGCACCTGGCAGCACCAGCCCCTGTCTCCCCGGGTGGCCGACGGCTGGCTCTACGGCCTGGGGGCCAGCGACATGAAGGGCGGGGTGGCGGCCCTGGTGAGCGCGGTGCAGCAGGTCGCGGGGGCCTGGCGGGGGCGGCGGCCGCGGCGGGGGCTTCTGGTGGTGCTGAGCGCGGGCGAGGAGACCGGCTGCCAGGGCGCGCGGCACCTGGCCGGCAGCGGCGTACTGGGCCGGGCCGGGGCCCTGCTGGTGGCCGAGCCCACCGGCCTGCGCCCC
>MTPE01000252.1 GCA_002011835.1 Desulfarculaceae bacterium JdFR-95
GGGGCGGGGCTGGGGTTTGGTTGCGGGGTGCGGTCCTGCCGGCGGTAGGGGGTGTCGCCCCAGGGCACGGGGGGCAGGCCCAGGCGGGCGCGGTACTCGTTGATGGTGATCACGCCGCGGTCGAGCTGGGCCATGGCCTCGCGGTGGGTCTGGGCGCGGTCGGTAGGCACGGGGTTGTCGTGGCGCAGGATGAGCTCGCCGCCGTAGCGGGGCAGGAGGAAGCGGTTGAGCACGTCCTCGATCAGCTCCAGGCGGGGGCGGATGCACTCGGAGTTGAAGCTCACGTCGATGGCGTGGGCGTTGGCGCGGTTGACGTCCTTGACCAGGCCCAGCTTGCCCGCCGGCACCCCGTAGGCGGCCAGGATGTTGTCCTGGGTCCAGCCGGCCAGGGCCATGAACTCGAAGTCCTTGTGGGAGAAGGAGATGGGCTGGACCTTGAGCCCGCCGTCCAGGATGGTGGGACTGAAGGCGTGTTCCAGGCCCTGGTGGCGCTGGGTCCAGCGGGTGAGGATGCGCCGGGCCTCCTGTTCGGTGAGGCGCTGGTCGGTGACCAGGGCCACCTCGGGCCGGGCGGCGTTGCGGAAGAAGTTGCGCTGGTACACCCGCACCGCCAGGTCGATGTCGTAGGCGTGGGCCATGGCCTCGATGGGGCTGGCGCCGTAGACCAGGCTGCGGGGGCTGGGGTGGCGGAAGTAGAGGATCTGCTCCGGGCGGTAGCGGATGGTCTGCCCCGCCGGCCCGCGGAAGCGGAAGGCCACGATGGGACGGCGGGTGTCCGGGCCGGTCTCGATCTCCACCAGGTCGGCGGGCGAAAGCGGCCACAGCTCCGCCGGCCGGCCCAGGGCGTTGTCCGCCACCAGCACGAAGGCCATGCCGGTCAGCTCCAGGTGGGTGACGAGGGTGAAGCGGAACTGGCGGCGGGTGAGGATGGGGTTGGGCCGGGCCAGCAGCTCCAACACCGGATGGCGGGTGACCTCCGCCCCCGGGCCCTGCTCCTGCAGGGCGAACAGGCGCAAGGGGATGCCCGCCACCCGCTGGGCGATGGCGTTGACCGCGGCGAACACCCAGCCCTGATAGGCGGCCAACTGCCGCGCCCGGCCCAGGGGCTGGCCGCCGCCCAGGAAGGGCGGGGGCGCGGGCAGGGCGTAGGGCGTCTCCAGGCCGCGGCGGAGGAAGGGGCGGGTGAGCTTGTGCCAGAGTCGTCGCATGGTCTTCTCTCTCCTGTGTCCGCGGGGGCCTACCACACGTTGGGACCCCGCGCGCGCAACAGCCCCACCGCCCCCTCCAGGGCGTCGGGGCCGTCGTCGTTGAGGTTGGGGGAGGGGAAGTGCAGGAGCTGTTCGATCAGCAGGCCCTGGTCCGAGTGCTCGGGCCGGAAGCGCACCAACCCCCGCTCCACCAGGGGGCTCAGGCCGGCCAGGCGGGTCTCCTTGGCCAGGCGGTGGGTCACCCCCTTCAGGGGCAGCACCACCCCCGCCTCGCGCGCGGCGCGCTGGAACTCGTCCAAGAGCAGGCGCTGGAACAGGTTGTCCTCCACCCCGAANACCAGGTAGGAGAAACGCTGCGCCCGCAANACCACCGCCTGCACCATGCGCTCCAGGCTGCAGCGCCGGATGAAGGCGTCCAGCACGTAGAACACCCCTTGCNNCTGGTCCAGGCCCACGGTGACGATGGCCTTGTAGTCGTGGGCCTCGCCCTCGCCCAGGGAGGGGTCCAGGAAACCGGCCACGGCCAGGGTGCGGCCGGCCAGCTCCCGGGGGTGGTAGGAGCGCAGCCACTGCTCCTGGAACATGCCCTCCTCGTCGCGGGGGTCGTTCTGCTTCTCCTTGTTGAAGGCCCGGCTGCCCATGAGCCGCTTCTGGCGCAGCAGCTCCTCCACCGGCCAGCGCTGGGGCCACAGGGAGCGGCCCTGGGGGTCTATGGCCTGGTAGCGCCGACGCACGAAGCGGCACCAGGGCTCCTCCGGCGAGGTGAGCATGATGTTGAGCGCGCTCTTGCGCGCCAAGACCGTGCCGATGATGAACAGACTGCCCCCGGGGTCCAGGGCGGGATAGACCGCCTCCAGGATCCAGTGCAGGGTCTCGCGCACCAGGCGCGGGTTCTGCACCTGCTTGTCGTTCTCCAGGTCGTCCAGGATCACCAGGTCCGGCCGGTGGCGGCCGTGCTTGATCCCCCGCAGGCGCTGGCCGCGGCCCCGGGCCAATACCCGCACTCCCGAGCCGGTGGTGAAGTCCCCCGCCGCACCCCGCACCTGGCAGGCCGGGCCGAAGTCCTCCTGCAGGCGCTGGTTGTGCATCAGCTCCAGGCGCAGGTAGCCGGTGAGGTCGGTGGCCAGGTCGGCGGTGTCGCTGCCGATCACCACGAAGCGCCGCTGGCCGAACAACACCTGGTGCAGCACGTAGCCGAACGACACCAGGGTGGTCTTGGCGAACCCCCGCGGCGCCGCCACCACCACCGGCACCACCGCCCGGCCCCGCGGGGCCAGGAGCTCCAACAGCTCGCGGTGGAAGGGGGCGAAGGGGTGGCTGAAGTAGTGGGGCAGGTAGGTCTGGAAGAACCAGAAGGGGTCGGCCTGGGCCCGGGCCAGGCGCTCGTCCCGGGGCGGGTCCTCCGGCCCGAAGGCCCCCACCTCGTTGCGCAGGATGCCCACCACCTCCGCCGCCCGCCGGCGGAAGGCACTGGTGGTGAGACGGCGCACCGCAGCCGGCATGGCCCCTAGCCCTCCCCCTCCAGCCCGGCCAGGAAGGACTCCATCAGGTCGGCCAGGCGCAGGCACAGCCCGGGGTCCTTCTCCCGCCGGGCCACGAAGGAGGCGAAGCGGCCCATCACCTCCACCGCCGCGGCGCGCAGGTCGTAGCCCGCGCCCTCCAGCCGGGCCAGAGCGCTGGCGATCTTGGCCAGCTCCTCGGCCTGGCGCCGGTCCAGGTCTCCCCCCGCGGTGAGCCGCTCCACCTTGCGCTCCAGCACCCGGCGCAGGCGCGCCGCCGCACCCCGCGGGTCCCCGGCCGGAGGGGTGCCCCGCGCCGCCAAGGCGGCCAGCCGCTGCCGCCCCC
>MTPE01000001.1 GCA_002011835.1 Desulfarculaceae bacterium JdFR-95
AGGCGCGGCTGTGGCTCAGGACCAGCCAGCCCGCCACCAGGCCCGCCCCCACCAAGACCAGCAGACCGGCCCACGCCCCCAGCATCCCCACACTCCGCAGCAAGACTCTCAAGCCTTGCTGCAGGAGGGAGGGCTCCGGGGAGCGGCGGCGCACGGCCTGGCGCTCCAGGCGGGCGTCCAGGTGCCGCGGTGCCGTGGGGGCGGTTCTGCGGCGCGGTCTACGCATCGCCCACCACCTCCACCTCCAGCTCCAGCTCCACGCCGGTGGCCTCGCGCACCCGCCGGCGCACCTGCTCGATCAGGGCCAGCACGTCCCGGGCCGAAGCGCGCCCCCGGTTGACGATGAAGTTGGCGTGGCGGGCGCTCACCTCGGCCTGGCCCACGGCCAGACCCTTGCAGCCGGCGGCCTCGATCAGCCGGCCCGCGGCGTCACCGGGCGGATTCTTGAACACGCATCCTGCGGTGGCCGCGGCCACGGGTTGGCTCTGGCGGCGCTGGGCCAGGAAGTGCTCGGTGCGCTCCGCCACGGCCCGGGGTTCATCCGGCTGCAAGGCCAGCAACACCTCCAGCACCACGGCTCCGGGCGGCAGCTCCCGGCGCCGGTAGCCGGCCGGCACCTGCTCCCCGGGCAGAGTGTGCACCTCGCCGTCGGGCATGAGCAGAGTGAGCTCGCGGGTGAGAGCGGCCAGGTCCGAGCCGAAGGCGCCGGCATTGGTGGCCGCCGCCCCCCCCGCGGTGCCCGGTATGCCCACGGCCCACTCCAGGCCGGCCAGGCCCACCCGCGCGGCCAGCTTCACCGCCGCGGGCAGAGGCGCCCCGCCCCCGGCCCGGATGTGGTCGCCCTCGCGCCGCAGGCGGGCCAGGGGACCGGCCAGGCGCAGCATCACCCCGTAGTAGCCCCGGTCGCTGACCAGCAGGTTCGAGCCTCGTCCCAACACCATCCAGGGCAACCCCGCCTCCTCGGTGGCGCGGATCACGGCTGCGGTCTCCTCGGCGCTGTGCACCTGGCACACGCACCAGGCCGGCCCCCCCACCGCCCAGGTGGTGTGTGCGCTCATGGGTTGATGGAAGCGGGCCCGCTCCCCCAAGGTGTCACGCAGCCATTTCATCAGCTCAGCGCTCACCTCGTCCCCCGTCTCGAGTCAACTCCTCGCCCACCCGCCACACGTCGCCCGCGCCCATGGTGAAAAGCACATCGTCGGGGGTGAGCACCACCTCCAGCCGCTTGCGCGCCGCCTCCCGGCTGCCCACGTATTCCACCGCGCGGTGTCCGTGGGCGCGGATGGCCTCGGCCAGGCGCTCGGCATGCACGCCCTCCAACGGCGCCTCGCCCGCGGGGTATATGTCCATCACCAGCAGGTGGTCGGCACCGTAGAAAGCGGTGGCGAATTCCTCGAACAACAGCCGGGTGCGGCTGTAGCGGTGGGGCTGGAAGCACACCACCAGGCGCCGGCCCGGCCAGCAGGTGCGCGCCGCCTCCAGGGTGGCCTTGATCTCGGTGGGGTGGTGGGCGTAGTCGTCCATGACCAGGGCCCCCTGGGGGCTGGTGCCCTTGGCCTCGAAGCGCCGCCCCACCCCGCTCACCCGGGCGCAGGCCTCCATGGCCACGGCCAGGTCCACCCCCACCTCCCGGGCCACGGCGATGGCCCCCAGGGCGTTCTGCACGTTGTGCCGGCCGGGCAAGGGGAGGCTCACCTCGCCCGCCTCCTGCCCGCGCACGTAGAGGGTGAAGCGGCTGCCCAGACCCTTCGGACGCAGGTCGCGGGCCTGGTAGTCGGCCTGGGAGGCCAGGCCGTAGGTGATGGTGCGCTTGTTGACCCGCGGGATCAGCCCCGCCAGGCGGGGGTCGTCCAGGCACAGCACCGCCGCGCCGTAGAAGGGCACCTTGTTCATGAACTCCACGAAGGCGTCGTCCAGGGCCTGGTCGGTGCCCCAGTGGTCCATGTGCTCGCGGTCCACGTTGGTGACCAGCACCACCACCGGGCTCAAGCGGTTGAAGGAGCCGTCGCTCTCGTCCGCCTCGGCCACCAGGAAGTCGCCCTTGCCCAGCCAGGCCCCCGCCCCCAGGGTGCCCAGCTTGCCCCCCACCACCACCGTGGGGTCCAGGCCGCCGGCGGTCATGAGCTGGGCCACCAGGGAAGTGCAGGTGGTCTTGCCGTGGGCCCCGGCCACGGCCACGCCGTACTTGAGCCGCATCAGTTCGGCCAGCATCTCCGCGCGGGGGATCACCGGGATGTGGGACTCGCGCGCGGCCAGGACCTCGGGGTTGTCCTGGGGCACGGCGGAGGAGATCACCACCACGTCCGCCCCGGCCACGTGGTCCGGGTGGTGGCCGATGTGCACCGTGGCCCCCAGCTCGCGCAGGCGCCGGGTGGTGGCCGAGTCCTTGAGGTCGCTGCCCGTGACCGTGTGGCCCAGGTTGATGAGCAGCTCGGCGATGCCGCTCATGCCGATGCCGCCGATGCCCACGAAGTGTATGTGCTGGGGCCGCTGGTACATCAGGCTGCCTCCTGCATCAGGGCCAGGCAATGGGTGGCTATCTCGCGCGCGGCCTGGGGCCGAGCCAGGTCCCGGGCCCGGGCCTCCATCTCGGCCAGGCGCTCCGGCGCGTCCATCAGCTCGCACACCAGCGCGGCCACGCCGTCGCCGTCCAGCTCCGCGTCCGGCACCAGACGCGCGGCCCCGGCCTCCACCAGGGCGCGGGCGTTGAGGGTCTGGTGGTCGCCCGCGGCATGGGGATAGGGCACGCACACCGCGGCCCGGCCGCAGGCGGTGAGCTCGCTCAGGGTGCTCGCCCCGGCCCGGCACAACACCAGATGCGCCCGGCCGTAGAGCGTGCCCATGTCCTCGAAAAAGGCCTCCACCTCGGCCGCCATGCGATGACGGCGGTAGGCGGCGCGCACCTCCTCCCGGTCGGCCTCGCCGGTCTGGTGGGTGAAGCGCAGGCGCTCGCGCCGCGCCGCCAGCCGGGGCAGGGCCTGGCACACCGCCCGGTTGAGGCTGCGCGCGCCCTGGGAGCCGCCCAGCACCAGCAGATGGAACTCCTG
>MTPE01000377.1 GCA_002011835.1 Desulfarculaceae bacterium JdFR-95
AGTACAGGCGCTCGGGCAGAGGCGCGTCCTCCAGCACCCCGGCGATGGCGGCGTGGGCCACCACCCGCCGCAGGCCCACCACCGCCGGTGCCACCAGGCGCCGCCACACCGCCGCGCCATTCTCCAGCTCCGGCCGATTGCAAGGTGCCTGCCGCAGCGTCTCCACCAGCTCTGCCTCCCAGGCTGCGGCCTGCGGCTCCAGCTCCCGCGCCAACTGTAGGGCCCGGGCGGCGAAGCGCAGGTTCTGTACCGCCTCCAGACCCGCGATGTCGTCGAAGAACCACCCGCAGGAAGTGAACATGTACAAGGCCCAGTGCTGGCACTCCAGAAGCTTGAGCACCCGCACCCGCTCCGAAGGCGACAGGGAGCGTCGCTGGTGCCGGGCCAAAAACTCGGCCACCCGCTCCTCCTCGGCCTGAGGAAGCAGCTCCACATACTGGTCGCGCGCCGCCCAGGGGTCGCGCAGGAGCTCCCCTCCCAGGCGCTCGAACATCCCGGCCAGGCGCCGATTGAGCGCGTCCAGCCCCTCACGCAAAGGCGCCCGCCAGGCCTGGGTCCAGCCCCGGCCCGGGTCCAAGGCGCAGCCGCAGTCCGCCCGCCAGCGCTCCACCCCGTGCGGGCAGGACCAGGAGGAGTATTCCTTCACCTGCACCTCCCAGGTGGGGGGGTGCCGCTCCAGGAAGGTGGCGTAGTTGATCAGCTCCACCTCAGGGTCGTCACGCAGGGCCTTCAAGGCGAAGGCCAGGGCCATCTCTCCGAAACGGTGGTGGTGGCCGTAGGACTCGCCNTCGGTNGCCACGTGCGCCAGTTGAGGCTCGCTCGGTGTGGGATCCAGGAGGGCCTTGAGCCGCCGGGCCAGCTCGGCCCCGTCGTNCAACAGGCGCTGGAAGGCGATGGCCCGGCTGATGGGCGCGCAGTAGAAGAACACCGCCAGGGATCGCCCCCCCGGCAGGGACACCCGGTAGGCGCGCCGAGTGTCCAGGCTGGAGTCGTCCACCGGCTGCCAGGCCGCATCCGGACCCGGACGCACCGCCGCCGCCTGGGTGGGAGACAGTATGGTGAAACGGATTCCCTCCTCGGCCAGGCAGAGCAGGGTGTCGGTGTCCACCGCGGTCTCGGCCAGCCACATGCCCTCGGGCCGGCGGCCGAAGCGCCGGGTGAAGTCCGCCACCGCCCAGCGCACCTGGGTGCGCCGATCACGCGGATCGGCCAGGGGCATGATCAGGTGGTTGTACACTTGGGCCAGGGCGTTTCCGTGCCCCAGGCGCTCGCGGCTCAGCCGGTCGGCCTCCAGGACCGCCCGGTACACCTCCGGGGCGTTCGCCTCCAGCCAGGACAGGAGCGTGGGGCCGAAGTTGAAGGAGATGTGGGCGTAGTTGTTAAGGATGTCCACGATGGTCCCGCGGGGACAGAGGATGCGGGCCGCGGCGTTGGGGGCGTAGCACTCGGCGGTGATGCGCTGGTTCCAGTCGTGGAAGGGGGCGGCCGAGTCCTCTTCCTCCACCACCTCCAGCCAGGGGTTCTCGCGGGGGGGCTGATAGAAGTGGCCGTGCAGGCACACGTAGCGGTTCATGGGCTCCCTTTCGGGGAAGCGGCCCGTTTGCTCTCCGCCCTCGGGCCGGATGTATATAAGGCTCATTGGGCAAATGGCGGGGTGACAGACACCTTAGGGATTGCGGCCCCGGCCGCCGGCACAGGAGATGGGATGATACGATCTTCTTCATCCCGGGCCGGCCCGGAATGATTTTGCAACCACCCCGGCGTCTGCCGGATGAGCCGTATATAATAGTAGCACGCGCCGGGGGGAGGCACAGGTGGATACATTGGC
The DNA here is from genome assembly GCA_002011835.1 of Desulfarculaceae bacterium JdFR-95. Lineage (GTDB taxonomy): Bacteria > Desulfobacterota > Desulfarculia > Desulfarculales > Desulfarculaceae > Desulfocarbo. The sequence continues at coordinate 1,829 of MTPE01000377.1, forward strand.
CGAGTTGCGGGAGTTGCTGAGCCGGTGGCGAGGCGCGGCCCAGGGCGAGGGGCGGCCTCCCTCGCCCCAGGAGCTGGCCCAGGCCCTGGCCCGCGCCCGAGCCCTGGCCCGGCCGCCAGAGGGAGGCATCTCCCCCCCGGCGGCAGAGGTGGCCCAGGGTTTGGCCGATCTGTGCCTGGAGCTGGCCCGGCGGCATGGGCCCGGATACCTGAATCCCCTGCAGGAGCCGGCATGAGCCACTACCACCAGCAGACCGAATACCGCCGCGGGGCCATGAGCGGCCACTTCCTGGACTGGGCCCACCAGCCCAGCCCCTTCAAGGAATACCTCTACCGCGATGTCCGCCCCCTGCCGCGACCGCGTCTGCCCCAGGCCGACTTCTGGTCCCTGGCTTGGGACTGGCCCCCGCGACCGCCCCGGCCGCGGGAGGAGGTGAGCGCCGCCGACCTGGCCGCCGTGCTCCTGTTGAGCGCCGGTATCACCGCCCGCGCCGGAGGAGTGGGCCTGCGCGCCCCGGCCAGCGCCGGCGCCCTGTACCCGGCCGAGCTGTATGCCATCGCCTGCGAGGTGGAGGGCCTGGAGGACGCCCTGTACCACTTCGCCCCCCAGGGTCCGGGCCTGCACCGCCTGTGGCCCGAATCCCTGGCCGCGGCCGCGGGCCGCCTGTTGGGAGCGCCGCCGGCGGCCCTCACCCTGGTGGTCACGGCCATGTTCTGGCGCAGCCTGTGGAAGTACCTGGCCCGCGGCTACCGCTACTGCCTGCTGGACGCGGGCCACCTGTTGGCCAACCTGGAGCTGGCCTGCGCCGCGGTGGGGCTGACCCCGCGCACCAGCCTGGACTTCGTGGACGAGTCCCTGGGGGTGCTGTTGGGCCTGGCCAGCGAGGACGAGGTGCCCCTGGCCGCGGTGAGCGCCGGCCCCCGGCCGCAGGACCCCGGCCCACAGCAGCCGCCCCTGCCGCCCCTGGACCTGCAGGCCAAGCCCCTGTCCNCCGCCATCGGCCGCGACAGCAGCGTGCTGGCCGCCCACGCCCAGGCCAACCTGGACCAGCCCCTGCCCCCCCGGGCCTGGAGTGTGTCCCGGCCCGAGGGCGAGGCCCTGCAACTGGGCCACCCCCGCGCCGGGTGCGAGCCAGTGGATTTGGTGCAGGTGATCCGCACCCGCCGTTCGCGGCGGGACTTCCTGCCCGCCACCCTGAGCGCCCAGCAGGCGGCG
>MTPE01000235.1 GCA_002011835.1 Desulfarculaceae bacterium JdFR-95
GCAGGCGGGCGGCCACCAGCTCCAGGAGGCGGCCGGCCTCGCGCCGGGAGCGCTCGGCTGCAGCCAGGGGACCCAGGCGGGCCAGGCGCGCCTTGATCTGCCGCACCTGTCCCCGCACCGCGGCCAGTTCGGCCTTGCTCTGCTCCAGGCCGCGGCGGGCGCGGTCCAGGGTGTACCAGGCCCCGCCCAGGCTGCCGGCGGCCAGCACCACAGCCAGCAGGGCCGCGGCCCAGGCCAGGCGGCGGGTGGTGGCGGGGCGGTCCAGCCAGGAGGCGGCGACTTCGGGGGGACGCAGGTCGAACAAGGTGGTGCGCCGGCCTTGGGCCAGGAAGGCGCCCAGGGGCCAGGCATCCCAGGGCAGGCCGGCGGGAGTGAGTTCCTCACGGGTACAGAGACGCAGGCTCAACTCCAACTCCGCCCCGGCGGGGGAGAGGGTTTGGCTCGCGGCGGCGGCCTCCTCCCCGGCCAGCACCACCTGCACCGGGCCGTGGGGTTCGGCCGCTTGGATCGCCTCCTGGGCCGCGCGCAGAGCCAGATCCGGGGCTTTTTCACCCGGGCGGGCGCGGGTGTGTCCCACCGGTCCCAACCGGCCATCCTGCCGCCAGGCCCACAGTGCGGCGCCGGGCAACAGGAGCAGGAACAAGGACCGGCTGGACTCTCCCAGCAGGGTTCGCGCGGCCAGGGCGGCGTATCCCGGAGCCAGGTCCAGGCCGCGCAGGCGCAAGCCCGCCTCGGCCAGGAGCGCGGCGGTCCACTCCGCCTCCCGCCGGGGCAGGATCGCCACCTGGGCGGGGGCGGGCTCCTGGGCGTTGCCTTGCAGGCGGCGCAGGTGGTGGACCACTTCGGTCGGAGGCAGGGGGGTGAGCCGCTCCAGGGGTACGGCCGCCGGCGGCGCCAGCCAGCGCCGGCGGACCGCGGGCAGCCAGAGGCGGTGTAGGGAGCCGGCCCTGGCGGGCAGGCACACCCACAGGCCGGGACGCCGGCCGGACAGACGGCTCCGCAACTGCTGCAGGCCGGCCAGAAGGCGGGTACGTATCTCCGGCTGGCGGCGTTGCTGCCAGGGGGCGTCCACGGCCAGGTGCCAGGGCGCCTCCCCGCCCGGGGTGACGGCCACCAGGTGGGCGCTGCGTTCGGTGAAGGCGATGCCGCCGCGGGTCCTGGTGCCGGGCATGGCCGGTCTATCTCCTTTCCCCCTGCGCCGTGGTGCGCGGACTCGCCGGGGATTGTACCACGTCGTCCACCCAATAGAGCACCCGGGGCGGGCGGCGCCGGGCCACGTACACCACGGCCAGGATGGTGTGTCGCGCCCGGGGTGAGGCCACCTCGGCCCGGGCCACGATGGTGTAGATGCGTCCCGGAGTCAGGGTGGCCCAGGGAGACAGGAGGCGGAAGGCCTGATCCCCCACCACCTGGCGCAGGCGGCGGAAGCTGCGGAAGGGTCGGCGGCGGCGGGCGCGCAGGACCTTGGCCGCGATCTCGGGAGTGATTCCGGGCAGGCAGGTGAGCACGGCCAGGGGGGCCTGGTTCAGGTCCACCTTGCGGCCGCGGGCATAGACCGTGAACAGGGACCACAGGCCGTAGCCCGCGGCCGAAGCGGCCTGGGGAGGCAGGGGCAGGCGGCCGAAGACCAGCTCCGGGTCCAGACCCCGCACCAGGGTCAGCTCCCCGGCGCTGAGGAAGGCGGCGTTACGGGGTGAGTAGGGCGGGTTCAGGCCGCGGTAGTAGCTTTCCTCCGCCCCCCGGGCGCGGGGCAGGCCGTCGGGGTCGCGCCAGTCCAGGATGGCGTCGCGCACCTCCTCCAGACGCCGTCCGCGCAGGCCCAGGCGGGCCAGACCCCGCGCCAGCATCACCGCTCCCACCCGGTTCAGGTTGAGTTTGCCCTCTTCCTCCTGGATGGCATAGGCCGCCTGGCCCCGGCTGGTCTCCACCTCCTGCCAGGATCCGTCGGCCGTCAGGTGGAAGGGAAGCCCCTGCTCCCAGGCCGCCAGCAGGGCGAACTGGGCCTGGGCCATCGCCCCCNGGGCCAGGTAGTAGGCGGTGACGCGGGCCTGGCGCCGGGCGGTGCGTTTCAGCTCCAGGCGGGCCAGTTGACTGAAGCCCACCACCACCAGGAAGGAGACCGCGATCAGACCCAGCACCAGAAGCAGCACGAAGCCCCTCTGGCGGGCGCAAGGGGAGGTGGGGCGAGGGTGCAAGCTCATCCCCGCCCTCCGGCCACCGGCAGCAGCCAGCGTAGCCGCCGGCCCTGCACGGTGAGGTAGAGCACCACGGCCAACGGCAGGCGTCCCCCGCCGGCGTCGCGCCACTGGGGGCGCTCCACCGTACGTCTCCGCCGGCGGTCCCAGGCCAGGTAGGTGAAACGCAGCTCCCCCACTTCGGCCAGGAGGGGCTCGGCCTCGGCCGGGGCCTTGACCCNCAGGGCCAGGGCGGGACGCATCCCCGCGGTGAGCCAGCCCNTTCCCGGCTCCTCGCCGGGGACGTAGGTGTAGGTGACCAGCCACAGGCCGGGGGGAGAGCCGGGGGCCAGGGCCTGGCTGGTCACGAAGGTGAGCGAGTGGGGCGTGCCCCAGAAGGTGTAGAGACGGCGCAGGGAACGCGGGGGACGAAATGAGACCGCCGAACGCACCTGGCGCAGGAGGGTGTCACGGCAGGCGGCCAGCTCCTGTTGCAGGCGGGTCTCGGCCCCCTGGCGGCGCCAGGCCCCCAGCACCGTGGCCTGGGTGCGCACCAGGAGCAACACCAGCAGGGAGGCGATGGTCAGCGCCACCAGCATCTCCAGCAGGGTCATGCCCCTCTGGCGCGTGGGAGGATACATGGGCCTCACTTTTCCAGGTGGGCCAGGCGGCGGCTCTGCAGGCACAGGCGGCGCTGGCCCCCGGCCAGGCGGTAGGTGCAGCACACCTCCAGGGCCATCAGGACCAGTTCCTGGGTGCCGCGGCGGGTGGTGAAGGCGGGGGGCGGAGAGGTGCGGGTGCCGCGCCAGGGGCGGGTGGAGGCCAGGGTGGTGACCCGCACCTGCCAGGCCATTCCCTCCGGGCT
>MTPE01000275.1 GCA_002011835.1 Desulfarculaceae bacterium JdFR-95
GAGGAGGTCCTGCCCGCCGACGGGCGGGTGGAGGCGGCCTTGGTGGCGCCGGAGCGCCTGGCGGCCATGGCCCGCGAGACACCCCTGGACCTGGACTACCACCGGCGCATGCTGGAGCTGCCCGGGCCGGAGATCGTCAAGGTGGCGGGCAACCTGGCCTATCCCACCGGCCTGTGGGTGGAACGCACCGCCCGCCGGCTGCTCCCCCTGGCCCGGGCCGCGGGCCTGCCCCTGGAGGCGGTGGCCGGCCTGGGCTGCCACCGGCTGACCATGCTGGGGGCCTGTGCCGCCCGGGGGGTGCCTTGTCTGGTCTCCACCCCCCAATTGGTGGGTGGGGGCCAGGTGGGCCTGGCCGTGGGCGAGAGCATCACCCTCACCGAGCGGGCCACCCGCCTGGCCCGCCTGCTGGCCGGGGCGGAGCTGATCGTGGAGAGCGGCCTGGCCCTGGCCCAGGAGATCCACGACGGGCCCTTCGAGCTCTACACCGGCCACGGCCTGTGGGCCCGCCACGAGGGCATGTTCACCTTCAGCCTGCGCCACACCACGGTGGTACGCATAGACCTGGACCCGCGCCTGGCCCGCGCGGTGGAACTGGAGCGGGGGCAGGGGGCGGTGGCGCGGGCCATCCACCAGGGCCGCCCCAAGAGTCAGAGCACCGGCATCCCCTTCCGCATGGAGATGAGCGGCTTCGCCCGCCTGCCCGGGGCCCTGCCCCTGGTGGGCGACCTGGGGGCGGTCTGGCCGGTCATGGCCCACCGCCTAGCCCGGGCCGTGGGTGTCAAGCTGGAGTTTATGTGTTACAAACAAGGGACGGCCTTGGGCGAGGCCATCCGCGACTACATCGTGCGGGAGGTCTCGCCCCTGGATTACTCGCAGGTGGTGGAGCGCCTGGGACGGACTTAGAGAGAGGACCAGCCGTGGCGGGCAGAGAAGCGCTTCTGGTGTTGGAGGACGGGGCCGCCTTTCCCTGCCGGACCTTCGCCGGCTCCGGCGAGGTCAAGGCCGAGGTGTGCTTCAACACCGCCATGACCGGATACCAGGAGGTACTCACCGATCCCTCCTACCGGGGCCAGATGGTGGCCATGACCTACCCCCTGATTGGCAACTACGGCACCAACCCCGAGGACGCCGAGAGCGCCCGGGTGCAGGTGAGCGCCTTTCTGGTCAAGGAATACCTGGACTTCCCCAGCAACTTCCGCTCCCGCCAGAGCCTGAAGGAGTACCTGGAGGACGCGGGNGTGATGGGGGTGGAGGGCCTGGACACCCGGGCGCTGACCCGCCACCTGCGCATCCGGGGCGCCATGCAGGGGGTGCTCTCCACCGAGGACCTGGACGTGGACAGCCTGGCGCGCAAGGCCGCGGCCGGCCCCGGCCTGGTGGGGGTGGACCTGGTCAAGGAGGTGACCTGCTCCCGCGCCTACCGCTGGATCGCCGGCCGGCCCGACCGCGAGGTGGACCTGGAGGCGGAGGAGCCGGAGCAGGTGTGGCAGGGGGGCGAGGGCCGCTTCAAGGTGGTGGCCCTGGACTGCGGGGTGAAGTACAACATCCTGCGGCGGCTGGAGGCGCGGGGCATGAAGGTGCTGGTGGTGCCGGCCGCCACCCCCGCCGAGACCATCCTGGCCCTGGAGCCGGACGGGGTGTTCCTCTCCAACGGGCCGGGCGACCCCGAGCCGGTGACCTACGTGGTGGAGACGGTGCGCCAGCTTTTGGGGGTCAAGCCCATCTTCGGCATCTGCCTGGGCCACCAGATGATCGGTCTGGCCCTGGGGGGAAGGACCTACAAGCTCAAGTTCGGCCACCGGGGGGCCAACCAGCCGGTGATGGACCTGGCCACGACCAAGGTGGAGATAACCAGCCAGAACCACGGCTTCTGCGTGGAGGCCGAGAGCATCCCCGACCCGGAGGTGGTGATCACCCACATCAACCTCAACGACCGCACCCTGGAGGGCCTGAGCCACCGCAAGCTGCCGTTGTTCTGCGTGCAGTACCACCCCGAGGCCAGCCCCGGGCCCCACGACGCCGACTACCTGTTCGACCGCTTCGTGAACCTGATGACCACCGGGCGTCCCCTGGGCTGAGATCAGGAGGCAGCCAAGGCAGCATATATTCGTGAGGAAACCACCAGTCCATGCCCGTGGAGAGGAAGCAGGGAGCCTATCCCGAGTTGAGCGTATTCGTGGTCCGGGGCCGGATCACCCGCCGGGAGCTGGAGGAGGCCATCGTGGAGTCGTACCAGCATTCCCCCCCCCAGGGTCTGTGGGACCTGCGCGAGGCCTCCCTGGAGGAGCTCAGCGGTTCGGACCTGCGCAGCCTGATGGCCTTGGTGGCCTCCCACGCCGCTCACCACCGTCCCACCTGCTCCGCAGTGGTGGCCGGCGACGAGGCCACTTTCGGCCTGGCCCGAATGCTGGCCTCCTACGTGCAGGACCTGCCTTTGGAGTTGCGTACCTTCCGCCGCCTGGAGGACGCCTAGGCCTGGCTGGCGGAGAGACGGAGCCAGAGAGACTAGAACCGACCACGCTTTTGCCCGCGAGCGCGCAATTAGGAAAGCCCAGATGCCCAAGCGCAAGGACCTGAAGAAAATCATGATCATCGGCTCCGGGCCGATCATCATCTCCCAGGCCTGCGAGTTCGACTACTCCGGCACCCAGGCGGTCAAGGCCCTGAAGGAGGAGGGCCTGGAGGTGGTGCTGGTGAACTCCAACCCGGCCACCATCATGACCGACCCGGAGATGGCCGACCGCACCTACGTGGAGCCCATCACCCCCCAGATCGTCTGCGCGGTGCTGGAGAAGGAGCGGCCCGACGCCCTGCTGCCCACCCTGGGCGGGCAGACCGCGCTCAACACCGCCCTGCAGGTGGCCGAGACCGGCATCCTGGAGCGGCTGGGCATCGAGATGATCGGCGCCACCCCGGAGGTGATCAAGAAGGCCGAGAGCCGGGAGCTGTTCCGCCAGGCCATGGAGAACATCGGCCTGCGCGTGCCCGACAGCCGCATCTGCCGCAGCCTGGACGAATGCCGCCAGGC
>MTPE01000354.1 GCA_002011835.1 Desulfarculaceae bacterium JdFR-95
GCAAGCTGATCGCAGCCATCCAGACCCGCGGCCCCGCCCCCATGNCCCGCCCCGGCCGCAGGCGGCGGGTGAAGCAGGGCCGGCGGGTGTTCGAGGTGGTGGAGAAGACCCTCGAGGCCGCGGCCGCGGGACGAGGGGTCTATTACCTGAGCTTCCAACACCGCTGAGGGAGGTGTCCGTATGTACAAGCGTCTGATCCTGTGTCTGCTCCTGGTGCTGGCCGCAACCCTGCCCGCGGCGGCGGCCCAGGACTGCCCCCGGGCCGAGCGCCTGTTCCGCCGGGCCCGGCCCGCCGACGCCGCCCAGGCCGAGCGTATCTTGAAGCAGGTGCTGGCGCTCTGCCCCCGCTACGCCCCGGCCTTGAACGACCTGGCCGTGCTGCGCGAGGAACAGGGCCGCTATGCCGAGGCGGAGCGCCTCTACCGGCGCGCCCTCAAGGCCCGGCCCGGGTTCCTGCCCGCCCTGGCCGGCCTGGGCGACCTGGCCCTGCGCCGCGGCGACCACCTGCGGGCGGTTGAGTTCTACCGCCGCTTCCTGGACGGCCTGGAGCGCCGCCGCCAGGGCTACTTCCAGCCCGGGGGCGGGCTGGAGAAGATCGCTCGGCACGAGGCCGAGTACCGCCGCAAGTACGAGCTGGCGCGGCTGCGCGCCGGCATCCTGCGCGACTCCGCCCGGGGCACCGTGGGGCGCGAGTACCTGGTGCGCGGGCTCAGCACCCGCGGCGTGGGCGGGGTGCGCCCCCGTCTGGCCCTGCAGATACGCTTCGCCTACGACTCGGCCCAACTCACCCCCGCCGGCCGCCGCCAGCTCCGGGAGATGGCCCGCGCCCTGCAGGACCCGGCCCTGAAGCGCTGCGTGGTCCTGATCGAGGGACACACCGACACCTTCGGCAGCGAGCAGTACAACCTGCGTCTGTCCCGCCGGCGGGCGCAGGCGGTGCGGGACTTTCTGGTCTCCTGCGGGGTGGCGGCCGAGCGCCTGCGCGTGCGCGGCCTGGGCGAGTCGCGCCCCCTGGTGCCGGAGGGCGACAAGGAGGCCCAAGCCCCCAACCGCCGGGTGGAGTTCGTCAACCTGGGCCCCGCGGGATAGGCAAGCCGGGAAGAAGACCCTCCCCCCGCCGTCTCTGTGGGGCAGAGAGGGAACAAGCGGGGGATTCACCTGGATGACCCTCTTGGGGTATAGCGTTGTCGAGCCACGGGAGGAGAGGAGGAGTAGAGCATGACCCCATTCAGAACCAAGGTTCTTTGGTTCTGCCTGCTGTCGTGCTTGCTGCTGGTTCTCTTGGCCGCGCTCCCGGCCGCGGCTGGTCCGCGGGAGGACCTGCAGAAGGCCGTGCGGCTGCTGAAGGAGTCCCGGCAGCTCCAGGCCCAGGGCAAGTACCAACAGGCCCTGCCCCTAGCACAGGAGGTGCTGCGCCTGATGGAGCGCGCCTGCGGCCCCGACCATCCCACCACGACCGTGGCCCAGAACAACCTAGCCGGTGTCTACCAGCGCCTTGGCCGTTATGCGGAAGCGGAGCGTGTGTACCAGCGCGCCCTGGCCATCTTTGAGCAGAAGCTGGGCAAGGACCACCCCTGGGTGGCCACCGCCCTGAACAACCTGGCCCTCGTGTACTGGGACCTTGGCCGGTACCAGGAGGCGGAGCGTTTTTACAAGCGCGCCTTGGCCATCAAGGGGAAGCACTATGGCAAGGACCACCCCGAGGTAGCCCAGATCCTGAACAACCTGGCCCTCGTGTACTGGGACCTTGGCCGCTATCAGGAAGCGGAGCGCCTTTACAAGCGTGCCCTGGCCATCTTTGAGAAGCACTACGGCCCGGACCACCCCGAGGTGGCCACCGCCCTGAACAACCTGGCCAAGGTGTACGCTAGCCTTGGCCGCTATCCGGAAGCGGAGCGTTTTTACAAGCGCGCCCTGGCCATCTATGAGCAGAAGGTGGGTAAGGACCACCCCGAGGTGGCCACCACCCTGAACAACCTGGCCGTCGTGTACTATCGCCTTGGCCGGTATCAGGAAGCGGAGCGTCTTTTCAAGCGCGCCCTGACCATCCGTGAGCATAAGCTGGGCAACCATCACCCCAGGGTGGCCACCGACCTGAACAACCTGGCCGCCGTGTACGAGCGCCTTGGCCGCTACCAGGATGTGGCGCGCCTGCTTAAGCGCGCCCTGGCCATCTATAAGAAGCACTATGGCAAGGACCATCCCTGGGTGGCTACCGCCCTGAACAACCTGGCCTACTTGTACAAAAACCTTGGCCGCTACGCGGATGCGGAGCGTTTTTACAAGCGTGCCCTGGCCATCTGTGGAAAGTACTACGGCCAGGACCACCCCAGGGTGGCCATCACCTTGAGCAACCTGGCCTTGCTTTATGCACGGCAGGGGCGCTGGGGGGAGGCCTGGGAGCGCTTCCTGCAGGCGCGGGAGAGCGAGCGGGGGGTGATCTTCCAGGCCCTGGGCATGGGCTCGCAGCGCCAGCAGCTCGCCTTCATGTCCACCCTCTGGCCCAGTCTGGAGGCAACCCTGGCCCTGGCGGACATGCACCTGCGCCAGGACCCGAAGGTGGTGCGCGGGGCCTGCGAGCTATGGCTGGAGCGCAAGGGGCTGGTGCTGGAGGCCCAGCGCCGCCTGCACCATGCCCTGGCCACCCGCGGCGGGCCCCAGGCGCAGAAGGTGTTCGCCCGCCTGAGCGAGCTGCGGGGCCGGCTGGCCCGCCTGTCCCTGGCCGGGCCGGGCAAGCAAGGCCCCGCGGCCTGGCGCAAGCAGGTACAGGCCCTCGCAAGCAGGTACAGGCCCTGCGGCGCCGGTGCGAGGAGCTGGAGGGGCGCCTGGCCAGCCTCAGCCGGGCCTACGCCCTGGAGCGCAAGCAGGCCCGGGCCTCGGTGGAGCAGGTGGCCGCAGGCCTGCCCGCGGGCTCGGCCCTGGTGGACCTGGCCCGGGTGCGGCTGCGTGACTTCAAGGCGGGCAAGTGGCTGCCGGCGCACTACCTGGCCTTCGTGGTGCCTGCGGGCCGTCCGGAGGGGGTGCG
>MTPE01000389.1 GCA_002011835.1 Desulfarculaceae bacterium JdFR-95
GGGCCCAGCAGGAGCGGCTCAAGCGCCTGGAGGCCGAGCTGGCCGCCTGCCGCCAGGCGCGGGAGCAGCTCAAGCGCTCTTTGGCCGCGGCCCAGCCGGTGTATCGTTATTCCGAGCCGATCTTCTTTGCGCCGGGCAAGACCCGGGTCACCAAGGCGGGCCTGCGTATCGTGCGCAAGGCCGCGGCCGAGATCAAGGCCACGCCCGGGGTGGAGGTGGCGGTGGAGGGCCATGCCGACCGCCTGCCCCTGACTCCGCGCACCAAGAAACGCTACGGCGACAACCTGGGCATATCGGTAGTGCGGGGGCTGAACGTGGCCCGCGAGCTGTTCAAGCAGGGCATCCCCCTGGACCGGGTGATCGTGATCGGCTACGGCACCAGCCGGCCCATGGACCCCTCCCGCGCNCCGGGCAAGAAGATCAACAACCGCCGCGCCGTNATCCGCCAGAAGATGCCNNCGCCGCAATAGCTATTAGCAAAAGATGGCGAGATCGACTTCAGTCTTCATAAAACAAGTCGATGTCGCGAGCACTTTTCTTTACAAGGCAGATTTCGAACAGTTTAACATATCGTTTTAGCTGATTAAATTCTATTACCCCTGCGTCGAATTTTTTTACCTTGAGGTACTTTTGAGACTTTCCTCGTTCTATTACCTCTGTGAAGGTTTCTTCTGGGTGTTCTTTGCGGACGGCGAATATATTGGCTGCCAGCCCCTCACCCACGTAAAATTCGACGGCGACAGGAAAGTAATTATCGGGAACACCTACTGATNTTGCGAAGTCATCCAAATCTGATCCGACATAAGTATCCAAGGATGATTTACCAATGTAGTCATTATATTGAACCATGTCATCGTAATCAGAGCATATAGATTTTTTCATGATGTCCTCCTATAAAATTTCTATCAAGTCGAATCTTTAACGACAATATTATATGGAATTGGGCGGATTTGTCAAGAGGCAACCCGGCTAATTTTCTGACAGAAACAAGCCAATTTTGGTTCCGACAAGGAGGATTCACGATGCATTTTTTGCAATGCTAGGCTGGGGAGCCCTGGGGCTTCTGTTGGCCGGGGCCACGGCCCTCATGTTCTGGCTGGATTGGCTATTGGGCCTGGTCTTCGCCGCCTTCCTGGCCACGGTCTTGGTGTGGGTCTTCGGCGTGCTCAAGCGGCGGGTGGAGCGCCAGATCGCCGCCACCGCCAAGCGCCTGAACCTGGAACTGCGGCGCCATCCCTTCCGCTACGCCTCTCTGCACGGCAGCTACCGGGGCCGGGCCGTGAGCATAAGCCTGGTCGCCGCGCGCAGCGCGGGTCTGGGGACGCTGCTGGTGGCCGACGGCGCCCCACCCGGTCTGGCCGCCCTGGACGTAGGCACCGTGACCCTGGTGCGCATGACTCACGGCCTGCCGCCGCAACCCGCCCGCCTTTTGGACCCCGGCCCCCCACCCATCGCCGTCCGCGGCCAGGAGCTGCACCTGGTCCTGCCAGGGATCCGCCTGGGCCAGAGCGAGCTGCGCCAGGCCCTACAGCGCCTGGCGCGCCAGGCCCAGGCCCTGCAGCGCGAAGACGGCGCTGGCGCATCGACGGGGTAAGAAATGCGGCTCCTGGTCGTCCCTGGCAGGTTTGCTCCCGGAATGCTAAGGTCGGAACGAGGCGGCTGGCACGCCTGGAGGGATTCGAACCCCCGACCCGCGGCTTAGAAGGCCGCTGCTCTGTCCAACTGAGCTACAGGCGCGCGTGGGCCTATTGTATCGCGCCGCCGCCGCCTGTAAAGCCTGGGTATGCCCATGGATGAACCCGTCCGCCACAACCGGCTCACCGTGGACCTGGAGGCCATCGCCGCCAACCTGGCCGCCCTGCGGGACTGCCTACCTCCAGGCACGCGGGTGGCCGGGGTGGTCAAGGCCGACGCCTACGGTCACGGCCTGGTGCCGGTGGCGAGGCTGCTCAAGGCCCGTGGCTGCGAGGCCCTGGCCGTGGCCCACCTGCACGAGGCCCTGAGCCTGCGCCGCGCCGGGGTGGAGGGCACCATCTACCTCCTGCTGGGCATCTGGCCAGAAGAAGCTCCCCTGGCCGTGGAACACCGCCTCACCCCGGTCACCGAACACCTGGATGTCTGCCAGGCCCTGGCCGCGGCGGGCCGTTCCCTGGGACGGCCCGCCACCTGCCAGCTCAAGGTGGACACCGGCATGGGCCGCCTGGGCCTGCCCCCGGGCCGGGCCCTGGAGCTGCTGCGCCGGGCCGCAGCCCTGGAGGGGCTGACGGTGACCGGACTGGTCAGCCACCTGGCCACCGCGGGCGAGCCGGGCTGCCCCCAGGTGGCCGCCCAGAGCCGCGCCTTCGCCGAGCTCTTGGCCCAGGCGCGCCGGGAAGGCTTCCCCCTGCCCGACTCCAGCTTGGTGGGCACCGGCGGCGCCCTGGTCCCGCCGCCCGAGCTGCGCGGCCCTCCAGGACTGGCCCGGCTGGGCGTGGGGCTGTACGGCGGCCTACCCTCCCCCGGGGCGGCGGGCCGGGCCCGGCTAACCACGGCCATGCGCTTCACCAGCCGCCTGCTCAAGGTCCACCGCGTGCCCGCCGGCACCCGCGTCTCCTACGGCGGCACCTGGGTGGCGCCAACGGACACCTGGCTGGGGGTGGTGGCCGCGGGCTACGGCGACGGCTACCTGCGTTCCCTGTCCAACCGCGGCTGGATGCTGGTGGGAGGCCGCCGCGTACCCATACGGGGCCGGGTGTGCATGAACCTCACCGTGGTGGAGCTGGCCGAGCCGCTGCCCGCACGAGGAGACGAGGTGGTACTCCTGGGGCGCCAGGGCCAGGACCAGATCACGGTGGACGAGCTGGCGGACTGGGCCGAGACCATCCCCTACGAGATCACCTGCTCCCTGGGCGCGGCCAACCCCGTGACGTACCTGGGGGCCTGAGGGCGTGGCCCCGCGCCGCCCCCGCCCCCTGGGCGCGGCCAGGCCCGTAAAGGGCCTGCCCCCCTTGCGGGGGGCCTGGCCGCCCCTCTGGGCGGCCAGG
>MTPE01000348.1 GCA_002011835.1 Desulfarculaceae bacterium JdFR-95
CTGGATCGCCTGTTGTGGCGGGCGCCGCACAACTGGGCCGGCGCGGTAGGCGGGGTCGCGGCGCTGGGGCAGGATCGACTGCACCGCTGTACCTTCCCCTGGTACGGCCTGGCCGTGCTCAGTGACGGGCGGGTCACGCCCTGTCCCCAGGATTTCTTCGGCAAGCTGGTGCTGGGCCTGTTGCCGGAAGGAGGGCTCGTGGAGGCCTGGCAGGGAGCAGCGGCCCGGAGCCTGCGCGCAGCCCACCTGCAGGGGACCCTGCAGCCGTTTCCCACCTGCCTGGCCTGCGACCGCATCCGCCGGCCCACCCTCCTGGGTCTGCCCCGGGAGCATTTGAAAAACTTCCTGGCCGAGTCTATAGTTGGGGCGGCCCGCCGCAGGCCCTGATAGCCGGCGGCCGAGGGCAGACGGCAGGAGAGACCATGCGTATCCTGGGAATTGCGCCCACACCCTTCTTCGCCGACCGCGGCTGCCACATGCGTATCCTGGGCGAGATCCAGGCCCTGGAGCGCCGTGGCCACCAGGTGCTCCTGCTCACCTACCACCTGGGCCGGGACATCGAGGGGGTGGCCACCCGCCGCATCAAGCAGGTGCCCTGGTATCGCAAGCTGGAGGCCGGCCCCGCCCTGGGCAAGTTCTACCTGGACTGGCTGCTGCTGTTGGAGACGGTACGGGCCATCCGCCGCTTCCAGCCTGAGGTGATCCACGGCCACCTGCACGAGGGGGCCTGTCTGGGGCTCATCGGGCGCTGGCTGGCGGGCAGCCGGGCGCCGGTGGTGTTCGACGTGCAGGGCTCGCTCACCGCGGAGCTGGACTCCTACGGCTGGCTGGACCGGGTGCCCTTCGTGCGGCCTCTGTTCCGCNTGGCCGAGCGCATCATCACCCGGTCCTGCGACCAGGCCGTGGGCTCCAACCTGGCNGTGAGCGAGTTCCTGCGCCGGGAGATGGGTCTGCCCCCGGAGCGGGTGCACACCATCATCGACGGCGTACACATGGGCTTCTTCGACGGCACCGGGCGCAAGGACCTGAAGGCCGCCCTGGGCATCCCCCCCGACCGGCCGGTGGTGACCTACACCGGTGCCCTGCTGGCCAGCAAGGGGGTGGACAACTTCTTCCACGCCATCCCCCACGTACTGGCCCAGGTGCCCGAGGCCTTCTTCCTGGTGGTGGGCTATCCCGTGGAGGAGAGCCGGGCCCTGGTGGAGCGCCTGGGCGTGGCTGAGCAGGTGCTGTTCGTGGGCCGGGTGGACTACTTCGAGCTGCCCGACTACCTGAACATCAGTGACGTGGCCGTGGACCCCAAGGTGGACGCGGCCGGCGAGGCCAGCGGTAAGATCATCAACTACATGGGGGCAGGGCTGCCCGTGGCCTGCTTCGACCACGCCAACAACCGCCGCTTCCTGGGCGAGACCGGCACCTTCGCCCCTCAGCCCACCCCCGAGGGTCTGGCCCAGGCCATCGTGCATCTCCTGCAGGACCCGGAGGAACGCCGCCGCAAGGGGGCTGCCGCCCGCCGCCGGGTGGAGGAGGAGTTCTCCTGGGAGGCGGGAGGGCGCCAGTACGAGGAGGTGTTTCGCCTGGCCCTGAGCCGGCGGGGGAGGGCCTGAGCCTTGGCCACGCCGGTGGGCCATGCCCTGGCCGGGGTGGCCTGGGGTGCCCTGGTGGGGGGTAGGCGGCCCTGGTTCGGGCCTTGGCGGGATGTGGTGTTCTTCGCCGCTTTGGCCATGGCCCCGGACCTGGACTTCCTGCCCGGTCTGGTGATCGGCCGGCCCGAGGCCTTCCACCACGGGGTGAGCCACTCCTTGGGTTTCGCCCTGTTGTTCGGGGGGCTGATGGCGTGGTGGGGTGCGCGGCGGGGTGCCCCCTGGCGCTGGGGGCTGTTGGGCGCGGGCATGTACTTCCTGCAGGTGCTGTTGGACTGGCTCACCCTGGACACTAGTCCGCCGCGGGGGGTGCCGCTGTGGTGGCCCTTGAGCGGACGCAGCTTCATGGCCGAGCCCTGGCTGTTCGACGATGTGCGGCGGCGGCCGCTTGCCTGGGCCACCCTGTGGCATGATATAAAGGCGGCCGGGTGGGAGGTGGTAGTGTTGGGGCCGCCGGCGGGGCTGGCCCTGTGGTGGCGCAGGCGGCGCCTGCGTGCGGCAAAGGAGTGAGGCGGCGTGGATCTTTCGGTGGTGGTTCCCCTCTACAACGAGCAGGACAATCTCCTGGAGCTACACCGGGAGATCGTGACCGCCTGCTCCGCCCTGGGACGACAGTGGGAGGTGGTGTACGTGGACGACGGCTCCACCGACCGCACCTTCGCCATCCTGGAGGAGCTGGCCGCCGGCGATCCCCACGTGGTGGTGGTGCGTCTGCGGCGCAACTTCGGCCAGACCGCGGCCATGAGCGCCGGGTTCGACTATGCCCGAGGCGAGATCATCGTGACCATGGACGGCGACCTGCAGAACGACCCCGCCGACATCCCCCGGCTGTTGGCCAAGCTGGAGGAGGGCTACGACATCGCCGCCGGCTGGCGGCGTGACCGCCAGGACCCCTTTCTCACCCGGCGTTTGCCCAGCCTGGTGGCCAATCGCCTGATCAGTCTCACCACCAAGGTCAAGCTGCACGACTACGGCTGTACCCTCAAGGCCTTCCGCCGCGAGGTCCTGGCCGGTATCCGCCTCTACGGCGAGATGCACCGCTTCATCCCCGCCATCGCCTCGGGCATGGGGGTGGCCATCGCCGAGGTGCCGGTCAACCACCGGCCCCGCCGCGCCGGGCGCAGCAAGTATGGCCTGGGTCGGGTGCCGCGGGTGGTGCTGGACCTGATCACGGTGAAGTTCCTGCTCTCCTATGCCACCCGGCCCATCCAGATATTCGGGCTGTGGGGGCTGCTGGCGGGGGGAGCCGGCTTCTTGCTCGCCCTGTACTACACCATCCAGCGTCTGTTCTTCGGGGTACCCTTGTGGGGCAAGCCGGGGTTGATCCTGGCGGTGTTGTTGATGTTCATCGGGGTGCAGCTCATCTCCATCGG
>MTPE01000483.1 GCA_002011835.1 Desulfarculaceae bacterium JdFR-95
CGGCGGCAACCACCTCATCCACGCCGCCCGCCGCAACCTGGACCTGTGCGCCATCATCGTCAACAACCTCAACTACGGCATGACCGGCGGCCAGTACAGCCCCACCACGCCCGTGGGGGCCAAGGCCTCNACCGCCCGCTACGGCCACATCGAGCCCGCCTTCGACATCAGCGCGCTCATGGCCACCGCCGGCGCCGCCCTGGTGGCGCGCAGCACGGTCTATCACGTCACCCAGCTGGAGAAGCTCCTGCGCCTGGTATTGGCCAAGCGGGGCTTCTCGGTGCTGGAGGTGCTCAGCCCCTGCCACACCAACTTCGGCCGCCAGAACCGCCTGGGATCCCAGATCACCATGATGAAGGACTACAAGAAACGGGCGGTGCGCATCGAGCGCTGGCAGCGCATGAGCGAGGAGGAACGTCAGGGGCGTTTCCCCATCGGGGTGCTGGTGGACCGCGACATGCCCACCTTCCTGGAATCCTATCAGGAGGTCTGCGCCCGCGCGGCCCAACAGCGCCAAGGAGGAAAGCGGTGAGCCCGGCCCGCAAGACCACGCAGAAGAGCACCAAGACCCGCACCCCCAAGGTGCCCCCCCTGCCGCAGTCCCGGGTGGAGGTGCGCCTGGCCGGCTCCGGCGGCCAGGGGCTCATCCTGGCCGGCCTGGTCCTGGCCGAGGCCGCCGGCCTCTACGACGGCCGGGAGGTGGCCATGGTCCAGTCCTACGGCCCCGAGGCCCGCGGCGGCGCCAGCAAGGCCGAGGTCATCATCAGCGACCGCGCCATCGACTACCCCCTGTGTACCCGCGTGGACCTGCTGCTGGCCCTCAACCAGGAAGCCGCCGACGTCTACGGCTGGGACCTGGCTCCCGAGGCCTGGATCCTGGTGGACGCCGACCTGGTGCAACACCCCCCCAGCACCCGCGCCATCGCCCTGCCCTTCACCGCCACCGCCCGCGACAAGCTGAAGAAGACCATGGTGGCCAACGTGGTGGCCCTGGGCGCCATCAGCCAGCTCACCGGCCTGGTCTCCCGCCAGGCCCTGGAGAAGGCCCTGCTCCAGCGCGTGCCCGCCGGCACCGAGTCGCTCAACAAAAAGGCCCTCAACCTGGGCGCCCGCCTGGCCCGCGAGTACCAGAAGAAAGCTCCCCCCACCCCCCCGGGGGAGATGAGCGCCGCGGACTTCTAGGAGGGAAACCCTTTTCTTTGGAAAAAGAAAAGGGTTTCCCCCCTAGACCCCCTTCCCAAAAGAAACCTGACGAAATAGAGCCTCCTGTCTGTATCCACGGGATTGGTTGACCCTGCCTGCGCGGGCTGGTAAAAGTTGGGGGCATTCAGCCACAAGAGTGACCCGGCGAAACCACTTGGCATCCCGCCCGAAAGAGCGCGGCGTCTGCCCGGTAAGGACTGGAACCATGAGCCAAGAAGAGAAGCCCAAGCTCAAACTGGAGGACAGCTTCAAGTTCACCTGTCACCGCGGCCTGGCCTGCTACACCTCCTGCTGCCGTGACGTGAACATCTTCCTCACCCCCTACGACGTGATCCGGCTCAAGAAGGCCATCGGCATCACCTCCACCGANTTCCTCCACACCTACACCGAGATGATCGTGGTCAAGGACCGCTATCTCCCCCTCATCCAGCTCAAGATGGACGAGGACAACGACAAGCGCTGCTACTTCGTGCGCCCCCACGGTTGCCTCTACTATCCCCACCGCCCCTGGGCCTGCCGCATGTATCCCCTGGACGAGCGGCCCGAGGGCGGCTTCACCGTGGTGGCCACGCCGGACAAGTGTCACGGCCTGGTGGAAGGCGACCCCTGGGTGGTGAAGGAGTGGCTCAAGGACCAGGGCGCCACCCAGTCCAAGGAGATGGACGGCTCCTACGACGCCCTGTCGGCCCATCATCTCATGCGCAACCTGGACATCACCAACGAGCAGATCCTGCAGATGATCGTCACCGCCCTGTGGGACGTGGACGGCTTCCGCAAGCTGATCCTGGAGTCCAGCTTCCTGGACAAGTTCGACCTGGAGCCGGAGCGCATCGAGGCCATCAAGACCGACGACATCGCGGTGATGGACCTGGGCTACGACTGGGTGCGCTTCGGGCTCCTGGGTCAGAAGACCCTCAAGCTCAAGCAAGCCGAGGGCGAGCGGCGGGCCAAGGACAAGAAGAAACGCAAGAAGCGCAAGAANAGGAGGGCCTGATGCTGCCCCTGCCCAAGGGCGACTGCTTCCACCCCCTGGAGGACGGCCGCTTCCAGTTCGCCTGCCACCCCGGGGTGAGCTGCTTCAACCAGTGCTGCCGCCAGCTCACCCTGTGGCTCACGCCTTACGACTTCCTGCGCCTGCGCCGCAACCTGGGCCTGAGTTCGGACGAGCTGTTGGACCGCTACTGCACGGTGGACAACGGCCAGAACGGCTGGCCCTTGCCGCGTATCTTCATGGAGGGGCCGGAGCAGGTCTGCCCCTTCGTGAGCCAGGCGGGCTGCCGGGTGTATCCCGACCGGCCCGGCGCCTGCCGCACCTATCCCCTGGGGCGGGCGGTACGGGGAGGCTCGGGCCAGGCTCCCCGCGAGGAGGGCTACTTCCTGGTCAAGGAGGAGCACTGCCAGGGCTTCCAGGAGGGTCCCCAGTGGACGCCGCAGGAGTGGATGGAGGACCAGGGGCTGGCGGAATACAACCGCTTCAACGACCTGTTCGCGCCCATCCTCACTCGCCAGGCCCCGGACGCCGACCCTGGGGTGATCGCGCGCAAGATGCAGATGATGTTCATGGCCTGCTACAAGCTGGAGAGCTTCCGGCGCTTCGTGGCCACGCCCCGCTTCCGCCAGACCTTCGATCTGCCGGAGGAGCAGTGGCAGGCCCTGGAGGATGACGAGCTGTCCTTGCTGGAGTTCGCCTTTTCCTGGCTGCGCTTCGCCATCTTCGGTGAGTCCACCCTTCCCCTGCGTCCCGAGGTGGCCGAGGCCCGCCGCCGCGAGCTGGAGAAGGTCTACCGCGGCGGTCTCTAGGGTCACCCCGCC
>MTPE01000198.1 GCA_002011835.1 Desulfarculaceae bacterium JdFR-95
AAGGGCCAGCCCCCCGCTCACGAACAACCCGACGGCACAGAGCGAAACCATCGAGTCCGGCCGTATCATGGGCCACTGCACCTGGTCGAAACTGGTCAGCAGCAACCAGGAGAACAAGACCGCCGCCACTCGCAACGAGCCGGAAAACCGCCAAAAGGCCAGGACGCATATTGTCAGGATCACCAGAAGGTGAATCGAACGCATGAGGGTGAGGCTGAAACCAAACAGCCAACAGAGCAATCCGCCCAGGTAAAAGTACCACGGGCCGTAGGTTATCAGCCCCTCCAAACGCAGGGTAGAATACCCCGGAACCTGAAGTACGGGTGAAGCCAAGAAGGCGAAGCGCCCCTGTTTGGCCAAAAGATAGGAGGCGTTGCCCAGAATGTCGTCCACGGAGAGATAAGGATATACATCGACGTACTGGAAGAAGTCGTGGATGACGAGCGCAGCATAGAACAACAGCAATGCGGTGGCCAGCCAAGCCACCAGCTCTGCCAGCTTGGCCAGCCTCTTGCCAACCGATCCAAGTCCGTCCATGTTACCGCTTCCGTTTCCCCTCCGGCCCAAGGGTGGCTCCCGGCCCGAGGATCACCTGGCTGCTTCGGTGGTTGCCGAACGCCGTTCCCCTCCTTCATTCCTCAACGCGGGGTGCCCTGGCGAGCCGGCTCGCCAGCGCCAGGGTTTCCCCCCTCCCGGTGGTCTCCTGGTGGTTGCAGGGTGAACCAGAACACCTTGAAGCGCCCGCAATCCCGCATGCGCTGCAGTTTCACCATCCTGGGAGAAGCCAGTCGCTGCAACACCCGCTGGATCTCGGCCAGGCTCTGCCGGGAAGAGACATAGATCACGCGGCGCAAGGGTGGCCTGAGGTCGCGTTTCTTCACGAAAAGGACGGTCTTGCCAGGGCAGTCCCAAAGACCCTGGGACAGGAAGGCACATATGGACAGCTTGCTCTGATACACGATCAGGGTGTCAGGACCGCAGTCCTGGGCCAGGGCGGTGGCGCAGGATCTGTCCCAGGAGAAATTCTGGTTCTGGGCTAGGGTCTGGGTCCAGAACCGATTGAGACGCAAACCATAACCCGAATAGGCCCCGATCCCCACCAGGCAGATCAACAGCAAGAGGCGGGCCTGCCACCTGCGGCGGGAGAGGTTGTTCCAGGCCCAACGCAGGGCCAGGAACAGCCCAAAGGCCACCACCATGATGGTGGCAGGCCAGACGAACTCCAGCATGCGATAGCTGTAGTGGGTCTTGAGCAGGACCAGCATGGTCAGGACGCACACCAGCCACCAGCTCACCAGCCTGGTGCGGCCCTGGACCACCAGGCCCGCGGCACCACCCAAGAAGCACAGCCACAGCAGGGCCCTGCGGGCGGTGAAGGGCTCCCAGAAAGACATCTGGATCCTGTGGAGCTGCTCCTGGTTGACCAACAGCAGCTTTGACCACCAGCTCATGCGGGAGAGTTCCTTGACGGGGACCGCAGGTTCCAGATAGGGTCGAGAACCCGTCAGCCACTCGATCACCTTTCCCGAAAGGTCGTCCACCACGTTGACAATCTCATTCGGGCTCGCAAAGAAGGCCCCTATCTCTGGGGGCCAACCCCACAACAAACCCCAAAGGAGTCCCAAAAACAAAGGAGCACACAACCAGAGCAACCCTCGCGCAACGTTACGATCAATCTGCCAGGTAATCAGTGAATTCAAAAGGAAAAAGAGTAGGAACATCACCAGGACTAGAGGCCCCATAGGATGCAGCATGAATATCAGGGGAGAGAGCAGGAAAAGCAATGGACCGCGAAGACGATGTCCGCTGTGGAGAACCACCAGGCAAAACAGGGAAAGTGCCACGAGATAGACAGCCGGTCTGATCATATAAAAAGTAGGACCGACTCCCCAAACCCATCCCAGCAAGAACATACCCAAGCCAGCGTAGAATTTACCCGCCACATGGTACATAAAGTAAGCAAAAGCCAGTGCCAAGAAAATCGTTCCCAGATAATAATTTAGATAGTAGGCTTGTTCGAGCGTCAGGCCAGTCAAGGCTCTCAGGCCCTGAACAAAGATCACCCAAGGAATGTACCAGTAATGGCTGATGTACCAATCGTTGCTCAACACAGGCAGATCCAGCCGTAAACCATGGCGCACGAAGCGCTCCACCAGCGAGAGATAGGCATAGGCGTCGTCTGGTTCAGGGGGGACCGTCCTTCCCTGCCAGGAGAGGTAAACCAGATAACATCGGTAAGTCACAAAAAAAACCAGACCGAACCAGAAAACCAGATCTTGCCAGGTACGATGTTGCTTTTCACTCAAGTGAGGCATACCTACTTCCCTCACGAGAGGAACGAGCCACCGGCCATGTCATCTGTCGGCACCTTGCTTCGCACCTGTAGGCTCAACCACAGTAGGAACACGGCTCCCGCCAAGGACGCTGCCGCAGAGCTGAAGGCCACGGCTAAAAGAGAATCGTGGAACTGCCACAGTAATAGGGCCTCACCCACCAGCATTCCCAACATCGCGGCAAGGGCCAACCGCTCCAGGAAAACGGCACCATAGTAGATCAACATCAATATGTAGGCTTGAAAAACCCGCGACCCGATCAAAAGGCCCACCACCTTCCAGTCTGCACCTATCTTGGTGCCGAAAACCAACTCCAGCCACTGGTCGCGGAAAAACAGACCAGACGACCACAACAGCAGTGACACCAGACAAAAATACAAACTTCCCTGCACTAGATAATTCCTGGTATCGCGTCCTTCTTGGGCAGCCCGCATGACCAAGGGGAATATCACCATCCCCAAACTGGATGCCAGGAGGAAAAGGATCTTGCCCAGGAGCTCCAAGCGCAAATAGTGACCTGCCTGCACGCGGCTATACAATACTTTGACCACCAGAACGTCCAGGCTCGCTGTCAAGTAGAAAAGCAAAACCACCGCCAGGATCCAAAGATGGGAACGGGACAAGGCGTGTTGGCGGGTGCGGGGTGATATCGGCTGGCGAGGCAGAATCCGATCC
>MTPE01000015.1 GCA_002011835.1 Desulfarculaceae bacterium JdFR-95
CATGTCAACCCGGCCCCTGGGGAAACTCCTTTCCCGGCGGTCCCATCCGGGAGGTTCCATGCGTATCACCTGCCTGGGCGCGGCCCGTACGGTCACCGGCTCGGCCTTCCTGGTCGAGCCCGACCCCGACACCTGTTTCCTGGTGGACTGCGGCCTGTTCCAGGGCGGCCGCCGCATCGAGATGAACAACTGGGACACCGCCCTCTACCAGCCCCAGCGCCTGCAGGGCATCTTCCTCACCCACGCCCACATCGACCACTCCGGCCTGGTGCCGCGCCTGGTGCGCCTGGGCTACCAGGGACCGGTCTTCGCCAGCAAGGCCACCTGCGAGCTGGCCCGCATCCTCTGGGCCGACAGCGCCCACATCCAGGAGATGGAGGCCAACTGGCAAAGCCGCAAGAACCGCCGCCGGGGCAAAAAGCCGGTGGAGCCCCTCTACACCGGCCAGGACGCCGAGGCCGCCTGCCAGCTCCTGCAGCCGGTGGAGATGGACTGCCACCTGCGCCTGGTGGAGGGGGTGGAGGCCTGCTTCGTCAACGCCGGCCACATCCTGGGCGCCACCAGCCTCCTGCTCACCCTGCAGGGTTCGCGCGGGGCGGTGCGGGTGGGCTTCTCCGGCGACATCGGCCGGCCGGGACAGCTCATCGTGCCCGACCCCGANACCATGCCCCAGCCCGACGTGCTGTTCATGGAGACCACCTACGGCAACCGGCGGCACAAGACCCTGGCCGACAGCCAGCACGANCTCATGGAGGT
Source organism: Desulfarculaceae bacterium JdFR-95 (assembly GCA_002011835.1). Classification (GTDB taxonomy): domain Bacteria; phylum Desulfobacterota; class Desulfarculia; order Desulfarculales; family Desulfarculaceae; genus Desulfocarbo. Next base: position 757 of record MTPE01000015.1, read on the forward strand.
GATCCANACCGCCTACGCCCAGGGAGGCAAGGTCATCATCCCCGTGTTCGCGGTGGAGCGCACCCAGGAGATCATCTACACCCTGGCCGCNGCCCACCGCCGGGGCGAGATGCCCGCGGACATGCCGGTCTTCCTGGACTCGCCCCTGGCCATAAAGGCCACCGAGATCTTNCGCCAACACCCCGAGTTCTTCGACGACGACGCCCAGGCCATCCTGGCCCGGGGCCAGCGCCCCCTCAACCTGCCCAACCTGCGCTTCACCCTCACCACCGAGGAGAGCCAGGCCATAAACGAATACCAGGGACCGGCGGTGATCATGGCCGGCAACGGCATGGCCTCGGCCGGCCGTATCAAGCACCACCTGAAGCACAACCTCTGGCGGCCCGACTGCCACGTGGTGATCGTGGGCTTCCAGGCCAAGGGCACCACCGGCCGCCTGCTGGTGGAGGGCGCCCGCCGGGTTACCATCTTCCGCGAGAGCGTGGCCGTGGCCGCCCAGGTACACACCATCGGCGGCTTCTCCGCCCACGCCGACGTGGAGGAACTGCTGGCCTGGCTGGAGCCCCTGGCCCGGCCCGGCCTGCGCGTGCAGCTCGTCCACGGCGAGGAGAGCGCATCCCTGGACTTCAAGAAGACCGCCCAAGCCCGCTTCCCCCAGGTGCGCTTCAGCGTGCCCCGCCGCCTGGGCGTGGTCTCCCTGGAGCCCGCCCCGGCCCGCGTCTCCCGTCCCGCCCCCGCCCCGGAGCTGCCCGCTCCCCCCGCGGCGGAGCTGGCCCAGCGCCTGGAGCGCCTCTCCCAGGGCCTGGCCGCCCTGGCCCGGCAACTGGCCGCCGCCGGCTCGGAGCTGGAGCCCACCCGCCGCCGCAGCCTGGCCCGCCGCCTGGAGGAGATGGAGCGCCTGCTGGCGGGAAGCGAGGAGGTCTGAGGCCACATGGACCGGGAGAGGCTCCTCAGTCGCGTGAGCCGGCCCGCCCGCTACCTGGGCGGGGAGGCCAACCAGGTGCGCAAGGACCCCGCCCGGGTGCGGCTCACCTTCGCCCTGGCCTTCCCCGAGGTCTACGAGATCGCCATGAGCCACCAGGGCCTCAAGATCCTCTACCACATCCTGGCCAGCCGGCCGGAGGTGGCGGCCGAACGCGTGTTCATGCCCTGGATCGACCTCATGGAGCTGATGGAGCGCCGGGGAGTGGCCCCCTGGTCCCTGGAGAGCGGCCGTCCCCTGGACCGCTTCGACGTGATCGGCTTCTCCCTCCAGTACGAGCTGACCTACACCAACCTGCTGCACATGCTGCGTCTGGCCGGCATCCCCCTGCGCCGGGAGGAGCGCGGCCCCGATCACCCCCTGGTCATCGCCGGCGGCCCCTGCCTGGCCAACCCCGAGCCCCTGGCCGAGTTCCTGGACCTGGCCGTGATCGGCGAGGCCGAGGAGCTGATCCACGAGCTTGTGGACCTGCTGCTGGCCGCCAAGGAGGAGGGCTGGGACCGGCCCACCCTCTACGCCCGCGCCGCGACCATCAAGGGCGTCTACGTCCCGGCCCTCTACCGGCCCCGCTACCAGGACGGCCGCCTGGTGGGCATGGAGGTGAGCCCGCCCGCGCCCCAGCGGGTGCGGCGGCGGGTGGTGGCCGACCTGGCCCAGCACCCCCCGCCCACCCGGCCGGTGGTGCCCCTGGTCAAGCCGGTGCACGACCGCCTGGGCCTGGAGATCGCCCGGGGATGCACCCGGGGCTGCCGCTTCTGTTCTGCGGGCTACTTCTACCGCCCGGTGCGCGAGCGCCCCCCCGCACAGGTCCTCCAGGCNGCCCTGGAGGGACTGGCCGCCACCGGTCACCAGGAGCTGGCCCTGCTCTCCTTGTCGGCCGGCGACTACGCCTGCATCGAGCCGCTGGCCGCCGCGCTCATGGACGTGCTGGCCCCGCGGCGCTGGAGCCTGAGCCTGCCCTCCTTGCGCCTGGACTCCCTGGGCGAGGAGCTGATCGCCCAGATCAAGCGCGTGCGCAAGAGCGGCTTCACCCTGGCCCCGGAGGCGGGAAGCACTCGCCTGCGGCGGGTGATCAACAAGGACCTGAGCCGGGAGCAGATACTTCAGACCACCCGCCGGGTGTTCGAGCTGGGCTGGAACCTGGTCAAGCTCTACTTCATGGTGGGCCTGCCCACGGAGAGCGAGTCGGACCTGGAGGCCATCGGCGAGCTGTGCGCCGAGGTGGCGGCCGCGGCCCGCGCCGCGGGCCGCGGCCGGG
>MTPE01000110.1 GCA_002011835.1 Desulfarculaceae bacterium JdFR-95
CAGGGGCATCTGCCCCTGGCCGGCCGCAGGGGCAAAACCCACTACCGCCGAACACTGGAAGGAGCGAAAACAACCGGCCCCTTCCTCCTGCACGAAGGAAGGGGCCGTCAATCTCCTGNGTNCGGNACTTCTCAGGCNGCCTTTTCCAGGCGCACGGCACAGACCTTCAGTTCGGGGATCTTGCACACCGGNTCCTGGGCCGGGTTGGTGAGCAGGTTGGCCGCGGCCTCGGCGAAGTGGAAGGGCATGAAGACCAAGCCGCGTCCCACGCGCTCGGTGAGCAGGGCCTTGACCGTGATCTTGCCGCGGCGGCTGGCCAGGACCACCTTCTCCCCGGCGCTCACCCCCAGCTCGCGGGCGTCGGCGGGGTTGAGCTCCACGAAGGCCTCGGGCATCTGGGCGTGGAGGGAGGGCGAGTTGCGGGTCATGGTGCCAGTGTGGTAGTGCACGTGGGCCCGGCCCGTGGTGAGCCAGTAGGGATAGTCCGCGTCCACCTCCTCCGCCGGAGGCCGCCACTCCACGGCGTGGAACAGGCCCTTGCCCCGGGCGAAGCCGCCGGCGTGCAGGTAGGGGGTGCCGGGGTGGTCCTCGCTGGGGCAGGGCCAGCACAGGCCCTCGCCCTCCAGGCGGGCGTAGGTCATGCCCGCGTACTGGGGGGTGACCTGCCGTATCTCCTCGAATATCTCCTCGGGCGAGGCGTAGTCCATGGGGTAGCCGAAGCGGCGGGCCACCTCCTGGATGATCTGCCAATCCGGGCGGCTGTCACCCACCGGGTCTATGGCCTGGCGCACCCGCTGCACGCGGCGCTCGGTGTTGGTGAAGGTGCCGTCTTTCTCCGCGAAGGAGGCCCCGGGCAACACCACGTGGGCGAACTCCATGGTCTGATTGGGGAAGATGTCCTGCAGGATGACCAGCTCGGCGCGGGACAGGGCCTGGCGCACGTGGTTGGAGTCGGGGTCGGACAGCACCGGGTTCTCGCCCATGACGTAGAGGGCTTTGAGCGAGCCCTCGGCCAGGCCGTGGATCATCTCCGGGATGGTCTTGCCCACCTGGGAGGGCAGCTCCACCCCCCAGGCGCGCTGGAACTTCTCCTGTACGTCCAGGGCCCCCACGGCCTGGTAGCCGGGCAGTACGTTGGGCAGCCCGCCCATGTCGCAGGCGCCCTGCACGTTGTTCTGGCCCCGCAGGGGGTTGACCCCGGTGGAGGGCCGGCCGATGTGCCCGCAGAGCATGGCCAGGTTGGCCAGGCACTTGACGTTGTCCACCCCGGAGGTGTGCTGGGTGATGCCCATGCAGTAGACGATGGAGGCGCGCTCGGCCTTGGCGTAGAGCTCGGCCATGCGCTCGATCACCTCCGCCTCCACCCCGCAGATGCGGGCCGCCTCGGCGGGGGGATATTTCTCCACCACGCGGGCGAACTCCTCGAACCCCTCGCAGCGCTGGTCGATGAAGTCCCGGTCGTGCCAGCCCTGGGACAGGATGTGGTTCATCATCCCGTTGAGCAGGGCCACGTCCGAGCCCAGACGCTGGCTCACATAGATGTCGGCGAACAGGGCCAGTTGTATGCGGCGGGGATCAGCCACCAGCAGGGTGGCGCCGCGCTGCTTGGCCTGGTAGATGCGGTCGGCCACCAGGGGATGGGCGGTGGTGGTGTTGGAGCCGATCACGAAGATGAGGTCGGCCTCCACCAGCTCGTCCACCGAGTTGGTCATGGCGCCGGAACCAAAGGCTGCGGCCAGACCGGCCACGGTGGAGCTGTGTCAGAGCCGGGCGCAGTGGTCCACGCTGTTGGTGCCCACCCCGGCGCGGGCGAACTTCTGGATGAGGTAGTTCTCCTCGTTGGTCACCTTGGCCGAGGCGAAGAAGCCGATGGCCTCGGGGCCGTGCTGGTCGCGTATCTCGCGCAGGCGGGTGGCGGCGAAGTCCAGGGCCCGGTCCCAGGAGACCTCCACCAGCTCGTCGCCCTTGCGTAGAAGCGGCCGCCGCAGGCGGCGGGGGCTCTGTACGAACTCGTGCACTCGCCAGCCCTTGACACAGAGCTTGCCCCGGTTGGTGGGGCTGGTACGGGAAGGCAGGGTGCCCACCAGGCGGCCGTCGATGCTCTCCAGGTAGAACTGACAGCCACAGCCGCAGTAGGGGCAGGTGGTGAGGGTGGTCTTGTACTCCATGCGCGCCTCCTCTAGCTCTGGGCCGCGCCGGGCAGCGGCTGGGGCGCGGCCGCCTCTGGGGCCATGAGGCGGGCCACCAGGCGGTAGAGACCCTTGAGAGGGATGTGGGCGGGACAGGTCATCTCGCAGAGGCCGCAGTAGACGCAGCGGTCGATCATGTGCACCGCGCGGGTGAGCAGGAAGTGGCGATCCGGGGGCAGCTCCCGCTGGGGCAGGAAGCTCTCCTCCTCCAGAGTACACTCCAGGCAGGAGCAAACCGGGCACACGTCACGGCAGCCGAAGCACTTCAGGCAGCGCTGGCAGATCTGGAACCAGTCCTCCAGTTGCTGGGCCAGGTCTCCTTCCGGCTCTGGGGGCGGGGGCCCCGGGGGAGCGGGCCGGCCGGCCACCAGGTGGTCGGGCCAGGGCTTCTGGCACTGGCAGCTCTGGGCCAGCTCGGCCGGGCAGGCGAAGCCCACCATGACCACCCGCCGCCGGCTGACCGGATGCACGCGGTCGTCGCTCATCAGGCGCAACAGGGCCCGTTCCTCGCAACCGCGCACCAGGATGCCGAAACGGGCCTGGGGCTCTGCCGCCAGCAGGCGCGAGATCAGCTTGGGCAGGGGATAGCGGCTGTCCCCCGGCTGATGGCGGTCGCCCAGGCTCAGGTGGCGCAGCTCGTCGGGCCGGCGGAAGAGATAGGGACCGATGTGGCCGTCCGCCCCCTGGCGCAGGGCCAGGAAGCCGGCGATCTCGCCCCGGCCCAACAGCTCCTTGACGTGCTCCGCTATCTGGTCTTGCATGGTCGGCCTCGCGG
>MTPE01000109.1 GCA_002011835.1 Desulfarculaceae bacterium JdFR-95
GGCGAAGATCAACACCGCCACCGCCGAGCCGTAGCCCAGGAAGCCTTCGGCGAACATCTTCTGGTAGCCGTAGAGCTGCAGCACGTTGGTGGCCCCGCCCGGACCGCCCTGGGTCATCACGAACACCAAGTCGAAGACCCGGAAGGCGTCCATGGTGCGGAACAACAGGGCCACGGCCAGGGCCGGGCGCAGGGCAGGCAGGGTGACGTGCCGGAAGCGCTGCCAGGGCCCGGCCCCGTCGATACGCGCGGCCTCGTACAGCTCCTCTGGGATGGCCTGCAGCCCGGCCAGGAGGATCAGCCCGGCGAAGGGCGCGGTCTTCCACACGTCGGCCAGCACCACCGCGGCCAGGGCCCAGCCGGGATCGGCCAGCCAGGCGCGATAGCTCTCCACCTGCGCGCCGAACAGGGCCAGGTTGAGCAGGCCGTACTGGTCGTTGAAGATGAAGCGCCACATCTGGGAGGAGACTACGGTGGGTATGGCCCAGGGCACCAGCACCGCCGCCCGCACCAGACCCCGGCCGCGAAAGGAGCGGTGCACCACCAGGGCCAGGCCCAGGCCCACGGCCAGCTCCAGCACGGTGCTGGCGGCCACGAACAGGCAGGTGTTGACCACCGCCCCGGCCAGGGCGGGGTCGTGCAGCAGGCGGCGATAGTTGGCCAGGCCCACGAAGGGCTCGCCCAGCCCGGGCAAGCCCAGTACGATGCGGTGCAGGCTGAGCACGAAAGAGTAGACGATGGGGTAGAAGGCGAACAGGCACAGGGCCAGCAGGCAGGGCGCCAGCAACCCCAGGCCCAACAGCCGCTCGCGGTGGAGGAAGGACAGCCCCCGCCGTCCCGCCTGCTGCCTCAGCATACCCGCCTCCCCTCGGCCCGCCGCCGTCGCCAGCGTCACGCCCCGCCCCCTAATACTCCCGGGCCAGGGACAACAGCTCCTCCACCCGGCGGCAGGTCTGGGCCGCCAGCTCCTCCACCTTCACCCGGGGGTCGGACAGGGCGCGGGAGAAGTACACCTGCAGGATGCGGCTCAGGGCCGGGTAGAGAGGGGTGCGCGGCCGCGGCCGGGCGCGGGCCAGAACCTGGCGCAATAGGCGGAAGTGGGGCCGGGCCTCGAGCACCTCCGGATCTTCGAACACGTCGCGGCGGGCGGGCAGGCGCCCGGCCTCGATGGCCAGCAGCTTCTGGATGGGCCGGCTGATGAGGAAGGACACGAAGCGCCAGGCCGGCCGCGGCCGGCGGGAGAAGGCGCTGATGCCCACCTGCCAGCCGCCCAGGGTGGCGGCGCTGGCCTGGCCGGGGAAGTGGGGCAACACCGTGATCCCCACCCGACCCGCCACCTGCGAGCGCTGCCGCTGCTGGAGCAGGGCCCAGGCGTAGGGCCAGTTGCGCATGAACACCGCCTTGCCCTGCAGGAACAGGGCCAGCGACTCCGGCTCCTGGTAGGTGAGCACCCCCCGCGGGGCGATGTGGCCGATGATCTGCTGGCGCACGAAGCGCACCGCCTCCACCGCCGCCGGCTCGGACAGCAGACAACGGCCGGTGTGCGGGTCCACCAGCCCGCCCCCCCGCGAGGCGATGAACTCCAGCATGTCGCACACCAGGCCCTCGTACTGCTTGAACTGGCCCGAATAGCCGTACATCTCCCGGCCCGCCGCACGCTGGGCCGCCACGATGGCCCGGGCCTGGGCCACCAGCTCCGGCCAGGTGCGCGGTGGGGAATAACCCTGGGCCGCCAGCAGGTCCTTGCGGTAGTAGAGCAGGCCCGCGTCCAGGTAGAGCGGCACCCCGTAGAGACGGTCCTGCCAGGTGTTGGCCTCCAGGGCCGCGGGCCACAGGGTGCGGCGGGTGGCCTCGTCCAGATAGTGGTCCAACGACCGTGCCCAGCCCGCGGAGGCGAACTCCGGCGGCCACACCACGTCCATGAGGAACACGTCCACCTCGGGACTGGCGTTCTTCAGCTTCTGGGTGAGCAGGTCGTGAAAGGCGGTGGAGGAGTGCGGCCCCACCTCGCGCACCAGGCGGATGTCCGGGTTGGCCGCCTGGAAGCGGCGGATGATCTCGTCCCACACCTCGGGCTGGTTGGGCTTCCAGGTGACGAAGCGTACCTCCACCTGCTGCCGCCCGCCCGGACTCTCGCCGCAGGCCGCCCCCAGGGTCAGGGCCAGCCCCACCAGCANCCANANCGTGAACATGCGCCAGCGATTCATGGCCCCATTATACACGACCGCCTTTCCTCACCCGCAGCACCCGGCCCCCTCTCTGCTATACTGGCCCGAGACCCTTTCCCCGGAGGCGAGTCCCTATGCCGGTTGTCGAGGAAGACCTGCGCTTCGCCCGCGAGGTGGTGGGGAACGATCCCCTGGCTGTGTTTCTCGGTATCCAGGTGGCCGAGCTGGAGGAGGGCCGCGCCGTGGTGACCCTGCAGCCCCGCCCCGAACACCTGAACGCCCTGGACCGCGTGCACGGCTCCACCCTCTACGCCCTGGCCGACCAGGCCGCGGCGGTGGCGGCCAATGCCGTGGGCCGACCCGCCCTCATCGTGGAGGGCAAGGTGAACTTCCTGCGCGCCGCCCCTCCCCACCGCCTGCTGCGGGCCGAGGCACGGGCCATCGACCGGGGCCGCCGCCTCAGCCTGTGGGAGGTGCACATCACCGCGGGCGGGGAGCTGGTGGCTACGGCCCAGGTCATGGCCTACCACCGCCGCACCTGAACCAAAAGCCGGACCAGGGGACTCCCATGCTGGCCAAGCTGCTGATCGGCTACGCCCTGATCTACAGCACGGTGCACCTGCTGCTGTACTTGCGCCTGCGGCCCCTGCTGCCGGCGAGGCGGGCCTGGGGGGTGGGGCTGGGCGTGTGGTTTGCGCTCATGATCCTGGCCCCGCCCGGCGCGCGCGGCCTGGAGCGCCTGGGCCTGGGCGGGGCATCCTGTGTCACCGCCTGGGTGGGCTTCCTGTGGATGGGCC
>MTPE01000397.1 GCA_002011835.1 Desulfarculaceae bacterium JdFR-95
GGTGAGGTAGAAGAATATTACGGGCTGGCCGTCCAGGCGCAGGTAGCGGGGGTGGTCGAAGAAGCGGCGGGCCAGTTTCAGCACATCCTCGACCAGGAAGTCGATACGTTCGGGGGTGAGCAGGGTGATCCCCAGCTTGGGGTCGAAGCCCAGGTCCTGGGTTTCGTAGAAGATACAGAAGCGTATGGCCCCCAGGTTGGAGGCGCGCAGGAAGGCCTCGGAGATCAGGCGGTTGCGCTGGGGGTGGCGGGGCCACCAGTCTAGGGCCAGGAAGTCTATGCCCGCGCGGCTGCACCAGGAGATGTGTTGCTCGATCACCTGCAGGTCGCGCGAGCTGTAGATGCCCACCGCGGGCTCTTGCGGAGGCAGCAGCTTGGCCCGCAGCCAGCCCTGCTGGCGGAAGTTTTCGGGATACCACAGGTAGTAGTAGGCCCCCACCAGGTAGCCGGGAGTCCGCACGGGACGGCGCGGGGCGGGACCACAGCTGGCCAGGAGCACCACCCCTGCCAGCACCGCAGCCAGGATCGCCGGCAGTCGAGTCATGGGTCGGTTCCCTCGCCCTTGGGGATCTGTGGAACCTGGGCCATAGCACAGTGGAGGCAGGCCGGTCAAGGCCGAGGGGTGGGAAGTGGAAGGTCTGTTTCCCTTGGGCCGTTTTTTCGCCCCGGCCGTCCTCGGCCGGCGACGACTATCGACCGCGGGCAGACTCAGGGACCTGAATCTACCGCGGGAAGAAACCCAGCCACCACAGGGCCAGGCCGAAGCCGGCCACCTGGCCCAGCACGGGCAGGAAGTAGAGGCGGTCGCCGCGGGAGAGCCAGGCCATGAGCATCAGCGCACCCAGGGGCAGCATCACCCGGCCGTAGCTCCAGGGCTCCACCCAGACCTTGTCGCTGAGGAAGGCGAAGAACACGGCGAAGGCCAGGAAGCTAAGGGCCACGCCGCTGAAGGAACGGATGGTCTCCCACAGGGCCAGGAGCATGGCCGCGGCGGTGACCAGCAGGAACAGCCCGCCATAGAACTGCTCCGGGCCGGGGTCCATGGCCAGCACTCGGATGGCGTACTGATACATCCCCGTCAGGGGTCGGTCGAAGTTGGCACTGCCCCCGGCGAGGGGCAGTACGCCCAGGCGCAGATGGATGTAGCCCACCCACAGGGCCAGGGGCAGGCAGGCCGCCCACAGGCTGAGAAACCGCCGCCAGCCTCCCCGGGTGAGTATGGTGTGCACCAACAGGGCCGCCACCACCAGGACGATGTATTCCTTGGTCAGCAGGGCGCAGGCCAGCCACACCGCACCCCACCAGTGGCGGCGCCGTTCGTAGGCATACAGCCCGGCCAGCATGAAGGCCACGGCCACCGGCTCGGCCAGATCGCGCAACACCGCCAGCAGCAGGCCGCTGGAGAGCCCATAGGCCAGGGCCCACAGGGGGCTCATGCCGTGGCGGCGGGCATAAAGGCCCACGATCAGGGCGCCGGCCAGCACCGCGGCNAGGTTCACCGCCACCAGGGCGGTGGGTATGCGNTCCGGTCGGCCCAGGGCCGCCAGCCAGGCCAGCCAGGGATACATGATGCGCTGGTAACGGTAGGCGGGTACGTCCATGTAGCGGGCGGCCCGGCCCAGGATGAGGGGGTCGTGCGCGGCCATCAGGTAAAATTGGCCGTCGTAGCCGAAGCTGTCCTTGAACACATAGGTGTCGGGCCCGTGGATGCCCGGGGCGGGAAAGCGGTCGCCCACGCAGGCCAAGGCGCTCAAGTTTCCCCCGAAGCGGGCGGCGTAGCCCTTGACCAGCCAGCCGTAGAGCAGGGCCAGGGCCACCAGCACCGGCACCAGCAGCCACAGGCTGGCCCCACCCCTGGATCTGGACGCCCCTACCAAGAGCTGGTGGCCCATGCGGTCCGCCTTGTCTCCCGGTTCACCCCGCGCGCCCAGCCTAGCATTGGGCAGGGAGGAAAAGCAAGGGACGGTAACCATTTTGGTGAGACAAGACCACTCCCCAGGGGCGGAGGCCGGTCTCATCGGCGGCAATGAGGCCGGGGGGTAGGCGGGGAGTGGTTTGGGGAGGCATCATTAAGTATGGATCAGGTGCGGACGGGGCGCAAGGTGTGTGGGCCTGGTCGGTTGACGGCGCGGGGGGCTGTGCTATAAAGGCGTGAACCACCTTCGGGCAGACGCGGGGATGGATCCCTCCCTGATCGGGTACAACCTGGCCCTGGGCGTGGGCGCGGCGCTGTTGGTCCCGGCGAGGCTGGGCGCGCACCTGGCCCGTGGGGCCTCGGGACGGGCGGCCCGCACCTTGGTAGAGCTGTGGCCGCGGCTGGGGCTCTATCGCCAGCTGGCCCCGGCACGCCGGCAGCAGGGCGCACCGCGGGTATGGCTGCAGGCGGTGAGCGTGGGCGAGGTGATGGTGGCCCGGGCCATCGCCCAGGAGCTGGTGCGCCTGGTGCCGAGGGTGCAGCTCACGGTCACCGCCAGTACCGCCACCGGCCTGGCCCGGGCGCGGCAGGAGCTGGGGCTGTGGGCGGCGGTGGCGCCGTTTCCCCTGGAGGTGCCCTGGGCGGTGGCCGCGGCCGCGGCCCGTATCCGCCCCCACCTGTACGCCTCCCTGGAGACCGAGCTCTGGCCCAACCTCACCGCCTGGCTCCACCGGCGTGGGGTGGCCTGCCTGCTGCTCAACGGGCGTCTCAGCCCGCGCTCCTTCCCCCGCTACCGCCGGGTNCGTTCCCTGGTGCGGGGGGTGTTGGCCCGCCTGGAGGTGTTGAGCATGATCGGCCCGGACGACGCCCGGCGGGTGGTGGCCCTGGGNGCGGACCCNGCGCGGGTGCGGGTGGACGGCAACGCCAAGTACGCCGGCCTGGCCGAGCGCGCCCGGCCCGAGCTCACCCGGGAGGCGNCCGCGNGCCTGGCCCTGGGGGAGGCNCCCCTGGTGGTGGCCGGCTCGGTGCGCCGGGGGGAGGAGG
>MTPE01000250.1 GCA_002011835.1 Desulfarculaceae bacterium JdFR-95
ATGGCCAGATAGAACAGGCCGAAGAAGATGATGTGGCCCGCGTCCCACGCCCATTCGTATGCAAAGGGAAGCATGTTCTAGCCTCCTACTTGGCCGGGTTGAGCTTGGTCTCCTGGGGGAACATCGGCAAGTACCGATAGGCCAGGGAGAACACGATCAGGCCGTAGGCGATCACCCCGAAGGCGATGCCCCACTCCTGCCAAGTGGGCAGGTAGGTCTGGTACTTCTCGAAGGGCAGCACCGGGATGGCCAGGGTCTGGATGGTCATGACGAAGCGGTTCATGGTGGCGCCGAAGCAGTTGAGCAGCATGGCCAGGAACAACATGCCTCGGCTCTCTCGCACCTGGGGCGAGAGCAGCAGCACGCAGGGGATCAGCCCGCCGATGAACAGCTCCGCGAACAAGAGCCAAGTGCCGTAGGGCCCCTGGTAGTAATGGCTGAAGGTCAGCCCCGCCTTGGGGGTCTCCACCACGGCCCAGTAGAGGGTATCCAGGCCCTTGAGGATCAGGTACAGCAGCAACAAGTAGCCGCTCACCTTGCCCATCAGGCCCTTGACCTTCTGGGAGACCAGGCGCTTGCCGGTCACGAACTCGGTGATCATCACGATCAGGGTGGTGAAGCTGGGTCCGGCGGCGATGGCGCTCAGGATGAACAGGAAGAAGGTCCAGGGCCAGATCATGAATCCGGCCCGGGCCGCGAAGGGTCGCGCGTAGAGCACGCCGAACATGCCGCCCAGGGAGCCCTGGTGGAAGAAGGACAGGAAGGTGCCGGTGGCCGCGAACACGATCATGATGGTGTGCAGGTTGTGGGCGAAGAAGTGCAGCTCGGGCACCTTGTTGATCTGCCGGTTCTCCAGGATCAGGGGTACGAACTCCACGATCAGCACGATGAGGTAGGTGGTGATGCAGAACATCACCTCGGTGAGCATGGAGTGGACGTTGGCGTGCCAGAAGCCGAACCAGCCGCGGATGGGCTGACCGATGTCGATGCCCAGCATGAGGATGGCGCCGGAGTAGCAGATGAAGCCGATGGTCACCGCGGCGTTGATGATGTTCTTCAGCTCCTTGCGCCTGAGGATGTAGGTCATGAACCCGGTGAAGAAGGCCCCTGCGCCCAGGGCGATCACGGCCAGGTCCACCACGATCCACACCCCGAAGGCGAAGTAGTCGTTCATGTTGGTCTGGTTGAGGCCCTTGTACAGGCACAGGAAGGCCGATACCAGGGCCCAGGCCACCAAGAGCAGGCAGAAGAGCATCCACAGGCCGAAATAGACCGGCTTGCAGCGGGTGGTGCCCTTGGGCCAGAACTTGGAGTCGTCGATCAGGGGTTTGGGTTTCATCGCCGACCTCTCTCCTATTTAAGTACCCGGGAAGCCGCCTCGCTGGGGCCTAGTGTTTGCCCTCGCCGAAGTAGCGCGGCTTGACCAGGGTCTTCTCTCCGGCCAGGTAGTTGTCCGCCATGCGGCGCACCCACGCGCGCTCGGAGTGGTAGTACACCTTGGGGTTGGTGCCCAACCGCTCCAGGAGGCGGAAGGTGTTGGGCCGACGGGCCAACTGATAGACTTTGTGGTTGGGGTCCAGCAGGTTGCCGAAGGTGATGGCCCCGGAGGGACAGGCCTCGGTACAGGCGGTCTGGTAGTCCATCTCGCCCATGGGCTCTCCGCTGACCAGCTCCTTGTTCCGCGCCCGCTGGAAGCGGTGGTAGCAGAAGGTGCACTTCTCCACCGTACCCCGCATGCGGGCCGAGACGAAGGGGCTCAGGGGCCGATCCAGGCCGTCGGGCCAGGGCACGTCGTACCAGTTGAAGTAGCGCGCGTGATAAGGGCAGGCCGCCACGCAGTACCGGCAGCCGATGCAACGGGTGGGGATCTGGCTGACGATGCCGGTGTAGTCGTCGTAGTCGGTGGCCGTGGCCGGGCACACGCTCACGCAGGGGGTGTGGTGGTGCTCCGGGTCCTCGTCTTCCTGGAAGAAGCCTTCTTTCAGGTAGCCGCTGGGCCCGCCCTCGCAGTGCATGCAGGGACGGGGGAAGAAGGCCACCTCGGTGTGCGGGTAGGGCTTGCCGTTGTCGATCTGGTACACCCGCAGCCAGGTGATGGACCGGATCTTGTCGGTCTCGTCGGGCAGCACCCCCACGTTGTTCTCGCTCATGCAGGCCACCGCGCAGGCACCGCAGCCGGTGCATTTGTCGATGTCGATGACCATGCCGAACCGATATTTGGTCTCCGCCTGCTTAGACATGGCTCACCTCCCCGGCCTTGGCCACGCTGACCGCGGTCAGCCCCCACTGGGGCAGGCCGCTGACGGGGTCGGCCTCCACCTCTACCGCCTGGTAGTAATTGGCTCCCTTGTCTTTCAGGTACATGCCGAAGGCGCTGTGGCCCAGGCCCACCGGCACGAAGACCATGCCCGGCGCCGCACCGGCGAACAGGTGCAGGCGTGCAGTGATCTGCCCCGCGCGGGAAGTGATCTGCACCAGATCCCCCTCCTTCAGCTCCAGCTGTTCGGCGGTCACCGGGTTCATCTCCACCACCAACTGGTCGCGGTGGGCCAGGACGGTGTCGTCCAGGATCTTGAGCATGTAGGGACTGAGCGGCTGGCGGCCGGTGCCGGTACGCAGCGAGGGCACCGCAGCCATGAGCAGGGGCCGCTCGCGCGACAGGGTCTTGAGCGCCGCCGGCGGCTCCCACATGGCCGCGGCCTGGCCGCTCACCAACACCACCCGCCCGCTGGGGGTCTGCAGGGGGAAGTCGCCGTAGCCCGGTTTCTCCTGCACCCACCAGCCACGCTGGGCCAGCTCCTCGAAGTCGCCCATGTCCGCGGTGCGGGCGGCCAGGGCCTCGGCCACGCTCTCGAAGGGCAGGGCCTCGGCCACCGGCCCGCCGATGGCCTTGGCCAGCGCCAGCACGCAGTCGCCCAGGCTGGCCGCCTGGGGATTGATAGTGGCCAGGGGCCGG
>MTPE01000056.1 GCA_002011835.1 Desulfarculaceae bacterium JdFR-95
GGCCGAGCTGTAGGCGGGGGCGGCGCGGCGGTGCTTTGACCCTTGCCCGAGGCCGTCGGTCGGGGGGAGCGATGCAGCGGCTGGTTTGGGCGTGTGTGATCCTGTGCCTGCTGTCGGGTCTGGCCGGGGCGGGGGAGTTCGACCCGGAGGAGGAAGCGCGCCTGCAGGCGGCCGAGGCCGAGCTGGCGGCCAAGGTGCGTCGGGGGCGGCTGAGCCAGGACGAGCTGATCCGGCGGGGAGAGGAGCTTTCCTACTTCACCAAGCTCAAGCTATATTATTACGCGAAGGAGCTGGAGCCCTTCTTCGAGGGTGTGGAGGACTCCTTCCGCGACCTGGCCCGCACCGATCCCCACGACGCCGCAGCCATCGCCCGCCGGCGCCGGGCCGTGGTGGCGGCCATGGCCCGGGCCTACCGCCGGCTCATGGCCTCGGGCCGGGAGGACCCCCTGGCCGACTGGCGGCGGGGACTGTTGGGTCTCATCTGGCTGGACCAGCAGTGGCGGGGCCGGGTGTACGAACAGGAGAAACGCGAGATCAAAAACCCCTACGACCTGGTGGCCCTGGTGGACTGCGTGGACGCCCGCCTGCGGGGGCTGGAGAAGGGCGGGTTCGCCGAGTGTCCTGCACGTCTGCCGCGGCCCGCCTCGGAGGGCGACGACTGGCCATGAAGGACTTGCTGGGAGGCATACCCCCGGATGTGCAGGCCGAGGTGGATCGGCTCAACCAGAAGATCGCCGAGCTGGAGGAGCAGGTGCGCGACTGCGACCGGCGCGCCCGGGAGCTGATGGAGCGCGAGGCCGCCGGCGAGGGCGTGTTCGCCTCCGAGGTCTTCCAACAAAAGCAGCGCAAGATGATGCTCACCACCGAGATCCAGCACCTCAAGGTGCGCATCAACCACATGCTGCTCACCGGCGAGTTGCCCCCCAAGGAGTGAGGGGATGGAGAAGAAGATCCTGATCGCGGTGGACGGCTCCCGGGCCTCGCAGCAGGCCGTGGACTACGTGGGGCTCATGGAGGGGGCCATGATCAAGGACCTGCACGTGGTGTTGTTCCACGTCATGAACCCGGTGCCGCCCTTCATGCGCCGCGAGGGGACCCGCGACCCGGAGATGTACCGCCGCACCAAGGTGCTGGAGCGCAAGAACCGCGAGGCGGCCAACCGCATCCTGGAAGAGGCACGCGAGCGCCTGCTGCGCCACGGACTGCCCGCAGACCACGTCGAGCTCAAGGCCCTGCCCCGCGCCTCGGACGCGGCCCGCGACATCCTGTTCGAGGCCGAGCAGGGGCTCTACGACGCGGTGGTCATGGGCCGGCGCGGCGTCTCCAAGGCCCAGGAGCTCTTTGTGGGCAGCGTCACCAACAAGGTGGTGCAGCACGCCTCCCGCCTGCCGGTGTGGATCGTGGGCGGCCGNGTGTCCAGCCTCAAGGTGCTGTGCGCGGTGGACGGCAGCGAGGGCTCCTTGCGNGCGGTGGACCACATGGCCTTCATGCTGGGGGGAAACCCCGACTGCCGCGTCACCNTNCTGCACGTGGGCGCGCGCCTGGCCACCTACTGCCCCCTGGACTTCTCCGCCAGCGAGGAGGACCTGGCCCGCGAGATCGAGGGCGACCTGATGAGCGCGGAAGCAGAGTGCATGGAGGATTTCTACATCCGCGCCATAAAGGTGCTCATGGAGGGCGGCCTGGAGCGGGAACAGATCGAGACCGCCTCCCGGGAGGGCGGCTTCAGCGTGGCCAACGCCATCGTGGAGGAGGCCCGCCGCGGTGACTATGGCACCATCGTCCTGGGCCGCCGCGGCGAGAACCGCTCCTTCTTCCTGGGACACGTGAGCGACAAGGTCCTGCGCAAAGGCTCCGAGGCGGCGGTGTGGATCGTGGGCTAAGTGTGGTTTNGGTTTGGGCGGGCGAGGCATAAGGCGGTAGGGTGTTGGTATCGAGTCCGGCGGGTCGGGTTCATGGCGGTGGTCCGGGGGTGTGGCGCGCGGGTTGAAGCCAGTGCGGAGGATCTGATCCGGGAGGCGTGAGGGGGCGGTCTGGAGGTGAGATGCGTCTGCGGGTGGGCATCCTGGTGGTGCTGTTGGTCGCGCTGGGTTCTGCGGCGGGTTGGGCGGATACGGCGGCGCGGGAGGTGGTGGTACGTGCCGCGCCGCACCAGGTCACCCTCACCGGCTTCACCCGTGCGCGGGCGGCCATGGCTCTGGTCAGCGAGGTGGCGGGCCGCTGCCTGGAGGTGCGGGCCGAGGTGGGTGAGGCCATCGGCCCGGACGGGGTGTTCGCCCGCCTGGACGCGACCTTCGTGCGCCTGGAGCTGGAGGCCAACCGCATNCAGCAGCGCCGCCTGGCCAACCGGGTGGCCTACCTGACCAAGGAACTGAAGCGCACCCAGACCCTGGTGCGCCGCCGCAGCCAGGCCCAGGCGCGGCTGGACGCCCGCCAGCAGGAGCTGGACCAAGCCCGCTTCCAACTGCAGGCGCTCGAGGTGCAGGGCCGCATCCTGGCCGAGCGCCTGGCCCGCTTCACCATCAAGGCCCCGCCGGGCTGGCGGGTGATCGCCCGCCGCCTGGAGCCGGGCCAGTGGGTGCCGGTGGGGGCGGTGGTGGGGCGGGTGGGGGACTTTCGCACCCTGCTGGTGCCCCTGGCGCTGACCTTGCGCGAGTACCGCGCCCTGAAGGAGATGGCCGGGCACATCCGCCTGCGCGCCCCGGAGCTGGGGATAAGCGTGCCGGCCCGCATCCAGCGGGTGGAGCCGGCCTTCGACCCGGCCACGCGCAAGGTGCGCCTGGAGCTGGCCGTGGCGGGGGGCCTGCCCGAGATGCGCGGGGGGGTGCGCCTGGAGCTGAGGCTGCCCATGCCCGATCCCTCCGGGGCGGTGCTGGTGCCTGCGGCGGCGGTGAGCGAGCGCTACCAGGAACACTGGCTCACCAAGGCGGGGGGCGAACGC
>MTPE01000339.1 GCA_002011835.1 Desulfarculaceae bacterium JdFR-95
GGCGGGGGCGGGACCATGGAATGCAATGGTCTCGTGCGCGCCTGTGGGCTCCTTGGGGAGGGATAAGGCCCCATGCCGTTCTCACCGCCAGGTGATGCGAGGCGGCCGGCGCAGGGGCAGGCGGTGGTAGCGATGCTTGGGGTAGCCCAGCATCATGGCCCCGAAGGTGCCGTGACCTTGGGGCAGGCGCAGGGCATCGGCCAAGGGTGGGTAAGTGCTGGCCGCGGCGTTGAAGTAGCCGGCCCAGCAGGCCCCCAGGCCGAAGGCGGGGGCGGCCAGCTCCAGGTAGGCCAGGGCGATGGTGCAGGCCGGCGGGGCGGTGCGTTCCTCCTTGGGGGCGTGGGCCACCACCAGGGTGGGGGCGCCGCGCAGGATCACGTCTTCACCTGCCTGCCAGCGGNCGATCACCCGGTCCATGTGCAGCAGATCGAACAGGGCCCGGTTCTTCTCCTTGACCACCTGCATCCAGGCGATGACCATCCCGGCCAGGCGCTGGAGCTCCTCTCGCTGGGAGAGCACCAGCCAGTGGGTGGGTTGGATGTTGTGGCCACTGGGGGCGTGGCTGGCCAGGCGGATGAGCTCGGCGATGGTCTCGCGGGGTGGGGCTTGGTCGCGGTAGACGCGGATGCTGCGGCGCGAGCGCAGGAAATGCTCCACCTGCTGCGGGTCCAGAGCCAGCTCCGGCCGGAGGGGCGGACAGGCCGCAGAAGCCATGTCGCGGTGATCCAGGGCCCCGTGGGGGCAGGCGGCCACGCAGTGCCCGCAAGCTATGCACAGGTCCTCGGCCTCGGGGATGGGGCGGGGATGGTCGCCCTTCTGCCAGGCGATCAGGCCCAGGGGGCAGACCGCAGAACAGATCCCGTCCTTTTGACACTTGTCCTGATCCACAAGGATGAGGCTCAAGGCGTTCCTCCTTTGGAGCTGGGGTATACGGGTCGGCCCTGGGGGTCGAAGCAGGTTTCTTTGAGCACGCAGACCCGGCCGGGGTAGGCGGGCAGCAGGCGCACCAGGTAGGGGCAGGTGGGTGCCAGACGGCCGGGGGCGCGGCGTTGGGGCGGGCGCTCGCGGTAGACCACCAGGAAGCGGCCGTCGTGTTCACCGGCGTNGGTTATCTCCACNGTGTAGCCGGGGTGGTTGCGCCGGCCCAGGAAGANGCCCACCGCCATCTGCCTCTGGGGGTCGAAGGCGGTGGGGGGCTTCCGGCCCAGCATGCGCCAGAGCATCTGCCAGGCCCCGGGCTCGCGCACCAGGATCACGCCTTCCTTGGCCGGGGCCGGGGCCTCGCCGCTCCATTGAGTGGGGCCGGCCGCGGCAGGGGCCGCGGCCAGGGCCGGGATCGCGGCCATGACCGCCAGGCAGACGAGCAGCCTGAACATGCTTCCCTCCGGTTTGGGGGCCGGCCCCTCTCCAAGACCATCTCAGGTGCCGGTGGTGTGTTCGTGTTCGGCCTTGAGCTGGCGGGTCATGAGCTCCTGCAGCGCGTCCAGGGGGGACTTGCCCTGGTAGATCACCTGATACACCGCCTGGGTTATGGGCATCTCCACCCCGGCCTGCTGGGCCAGGGCCAGCACGGTGCGGGTGTTGATCACGCCCTCGGCCACCATCTGCATGGAGGCGGTGATCTGCTCGATGCTCTCGCCCTTGCCCAGGCGGTAGCCCACGGTGCGGTTGCGGGAGAGCTCGCCGGTGCAGGTGAGCACCAGATCCCCCAGGCCGGCTAGGCCGGAGAGGGTGGCGAGCTGTCCCCCCCGGGCCAGGGACAGCCGGGTCATCTCCGCCAGGCCGCGGGTGATCAGCGCGGCCAGGGTGTTGTGGCCCAGCTCCAGGCCGGCACACATGCCGGCAGCGATGGCCAGGGGGTTCTTCACCGCTCCGCCCAGCTCCACCCCCACCAGGTCGGGCGAGGTGTAGACCCGGAAGCGGTCGGTGGAGAAGACCACCTGCACCATACGGGCGGCCTGGGGGGAGCGGCTGGCCACGGTGACCGCGGTGGGTACGCCCGCGGCCACCTCGCGCGCAAAGCTGGGACCGGACAGACAGCAGAGACGGCGGTGGTACTCTTTGGGCAGCACGTCCTCGGCCACCTCGCACATGGTGTAGCCGGTGTCGGCCTCGATGCCCTTGGTACAGGAGACCACGGTAGCACCGGGGGCGATGGCCTCGGCCACCTGGGAGATAACCCCCCGGAACACGTGGCTGGGCACCACCATCACCACCAGCTCGGCTCCGGCCAAAGCCTGGGGCAGCTCGGCGGTGGCCTCCAGGGAAGGAGGCAGCTCCACCCCGGGCAGGTAGAGGGGGTTGACGTGGTCCTGGACAATGGCCCGGGCCACCTCGGGCTCATAGGCCCACAGGCACACCCGGTGTCCCGCCCCGGCCAGGTGCTTGGCCAAGGCCGTACCCCAGGAACCCGCCCCTACCACCGCGATACGGTCGGGCATCTGTGGGCTGGGCTCAGACATGCCAGAGTTATATCAGCAAAGGCGCCCCCAGGAAAAGGCTCATCCGGCAGATGGCGGGGCAGGGGCACCCTGTGATCGCCGCCCAGGCCGCCGGTCCGGGCAATCGGATGATATCTCGCCGTCTTTGCCAGGAAAATGATATGGTCTCCCACTTGGACTGCAACCGGCAATACCGAGGCCATGAATCCATCTCGTATCCTTGCTCATATCATTTTCCTGGCAAAGACGAGCGTCCGATCTTGTTCTACCACCACCCCGGCGTTTGCCGGATGAGCCCAGGAAAAGGGCCGGCACCCCCCTACCCTTTCCCGCCGGGATGGACGATACCCCGGCTACCGCCCCATCAGCCCCAGGAGCTTGCGCGCGGCACCAGGCTCGCGCCGCTCCAGGCCCAGGCGCTTGCGCAATACCTTCTTGTCCGGCGAAACCATCAGCAGGCGGGTGCCCGGCGGCTCATCGGGGTCGGGCACCAG
>MTPE01000479.1 GCA_002011835.1 Desulfarculaceae bacterium JdFR-95
CGCACGGAGCCCATTTGGGCTCCGTGCGGGGCGGGGGCGCGTCTTACATCAGCCCGCGGTAGAGCCCGCCGTCGATCCAGTAGCTGGCGCCGGTGATGTAGGAGGCGCGCTCCGAGGCTAGGAACACCACCAGGTGGGCCAGCTCCTCCGGCCGGCCCAGGCGCCGCATGGGTATGGTCTGTTCGATGGCGGCGCGGGCCTGCTCCGGGGTGGTGTCCTGGGTGCGGGCGCGGTAGCGCAGCANCTCCTCCACCCGCTCGGTGTGGATCCAGCCGGGCATCACGTTGTTGACCGTGATGCCGTGGGGGGCCAGTTCGTCGGCCAGGCTCTTAGCCCAGCCCACCACTGCGGCCCGGATGCTGTTGGAGAGCATGAGCCCGGGCAGGGGCTGGCGCACGGAGATGCTGGTCAGGTTGACGATGCGTCCCCAGCCGGCCCGGCGCATGGCGGGGATGGCGGCGCGGGCCATGGCCTGGGCGGGCAGCAGGGTCAGGCGCACCGCGGCCAGCCAGTCTTCCTCGCTGAAGTCGGCGAAGCCGCCGGCGGGCGGGCCGCCGTTGTTGGTGATCAGTATCTCCAGGCGGCCGAAGTGCTCGCGGGCTGTCTCCACGAAGCTCTGGGCCGCGCCGGGTTGGGCCAGGTCCACAGCCTGGGGGAAGACCTCCACGCCATAGGCCGCGGCGATCTCCTGGGCCGCGGCGGATATGGCCTTCTGGTCGCGGGAGCAGATGGCCAGGTGGCAGCCCTCTGCGGCCAGGCCCTCGGCCACGGCCCGGCCCAGGCCGCGGCTGGCCCCGGCCACCGCGGCCACCTTACCTCGCAGTCCCATCTCCATGCTGGTCTCCTCCTTGAGCAGTTTCCCTCTCGCGCAAGCGTACCAGGCGGTGGTAGAGTCCGCCCGCGGCCATGAGCTGGTGGTGGGTGCCCTGCTCCACGATGCGGCCTTTGTCCATGACCAGGATGCGGTCGGCGCGGCGCACGGTGGACAGGCGGTGGGCCACCACCAGGGTGGTGCGCCCGGCCATGACCCGGGGCAGGGCCTGTTGGATGAGGCGCTCGCTGTGGGGGTCCACGGCGCTGGTGGCCTCGTCCAGGACCAGGACCTTGGGGTCGGCGGCCAAGGCCCGGGCCAGGGCCAGCAACTGACGCTGGCCGGCGCTGAGGCGGCGCGCGCCCTCGCCCAGGGGGGTGTCCAGACCCTGGGGCAGTTCCTCCACCAACTGCCGGGCGCCGGTCACCTCCAGGGCCCGGCGCAGGCGATCGGGGGTGACCTCCTTGCGGCCCAGGGTGATGTTGTCGGCCACGCTGCCGGCAAAGAGGAACACCTCCTGCGGCACCAGGGCCACCAGGCGGGCCAGTTCTTCTTCGGCCAGCCGGCGCAGGTCGCAGCCGGCGATGAGCACCCGCCCCTGCCAGGGGTCGTACAGGCGGGCCAGCAGGTTGACCAGGGTGGTCTTGCCCGCGCCGGTGGGGCCCACCACGGCCCAGCTCTGGCCCGGCGGTATGGCGAAGCTCACCTCCCGCAGCACCGGCTGGTCCGGCCGGTAGCCGAAGGTGACCCCCTCCAGGCGCACCTCCACCGCCTGGGAGGCCGCNACCCGCACCGGCCGCCGGGGCCGGGGCAGGGCCTCGCCCNGGTCCAGGAGGTGGAAGATGCGCTCGGCCGAGGCCATGGCCGCCTGCATGATGTTGTATTTCTCGGCCATGTCGCGCACCGGGCGGAAGAACATCTGCATGTAGAAAAGGAACGCCACCAGGGTGCCCAGGCTGAGGCGGTCCTGGATCACCCGCCCGCCGCCGTACCAGATGATCAGCGCCGCGGCCAGGCTGGCGAACAGCTCGGTCAGGGGCATGAACACCGCGAACACCCGGATCTGCCGCATGCCGGCCTCGTAGTAGGACTGGGCCAGTTCATGGAAGCGGCGGAAGCCTTCGGCCTCGGCCTGGAAGAGCTTGACCACGGCCAGGCCGCTCAAGGTCTCGCTCAGGCGGGCGTTGATGCGGCCCAACTGCCCCTGCATGGCGCGGAAGGCGTCGCGGGCCAGGCGNGAGAAGATCCAGGCCAGCAGGGCGATGACCGGGGTCAGCCCCAGGCAGACCAGGGCCAGGCGCAGGTCCAACACCAGCAGCACCACCACGATGCCGGCCACCAGGAAGAAGTCCTGGCAGAAGGCCACCAGGGTGGAGCGGTACATCTCGTTCAGGTTGGCCACGTCGTTGGTGAGGCGGGTGACCAGCTTGCCCACCGGCTGGCCGCTCAACCAGGCCAGGCTGCGCGAGAGCAGGTGGCGGTAGAGGTCCTGGCGGATGGCGAACATCACCTCCTGGCCGGCGCGCTCCAGCATGACGTATTGGGCAAAGCCCAGGGCTCCGGCCAGCAGCGCGGCCAGGGCGAATACCACCGCCAGGCGCACCAGCCCCCAGGCGTCCGAGGTACGCAGGCGGATCAACTCCGCCCGGGGCAGGCGGGCCAGGTGGTCGGTGCGGATGAGCCAGCGGTCGCCGGCGCGGCGGAACAGCTCCGGGTGGGCGCGGGCCACGGCCGCGGTGTTGGCTCCGGGTGGAGCCGGGTACCAGGGCCGAGGGTCCACCGCCCCCCGGGCGCGCAGGCGTCTGGTCAGGCGGGGCGAGAGCCGGCGCCAGCCGTCTTCGGGCACGAACAGGTGCTCCTCGCCGCGCCAGGCCCGGGGGCCGAGGGCCTGGGTAAGCTCCCGGCGCTCGGCCGCGGGCAGGCGCTCCAGGCACACGGCCACCACCTGGCGCACGATGTAGCGGTCGATGGCCAGGCGGGTGAGGTAGGGCAGCAGTATCTCCAGGCCGGTGCCGGCCAGGATCAGCACCGCGGCCAGGGCCAGCAGGCGCAAATGGGGCCGGGCATAGGCGGCCAGGCGCCGGATCAGGCCCAGATCGTAGGGCTTGCCCAGCTGAT
>MTPE01000379.1 GCA_002011835.1 Desulfarculaceae bacterium JdFR-95
GTACGCAGCTCCCGCGGCGTACCCGAGGTGAGGTCCACCTTCAGGGGCACGAAGGCGCGCATGGCCTCCACCACCCGCGGGTCGGGGAAGGTGGTGGCCTTNAGCTTGCGACAGGGNGGACACCAGTCGGCAGTGAACAACACCACCACCGGCTTGCCCTGNGAGGCGGCCTCGCGCGCCGCCTGGAAGGTGAAGGGCCGCCAGGGGANCTTGTGCTCCTGCTTGCCGGGAGGCAGGNCGGGCAGGCCCAGCCACCACACCACCGCCGGCACCAGGATCACCCCCAGGCCCACCAGCACCTTGACCACCCGGAAGCGCCCCTGTCCCGCCCGGTGCAGGAAGCCCAGATACACCCCGCCGGCCAGGCACACCAGCGCCAGCAGCCAGAAGAAGCTGCCCGGAGGCAACAAAGGCCGGGCCAGATACAAGGCCATGATCACCAACACCACGCCGAAGAAGGCCCGCACCCACACCATCCAGTCTCCCGCCCCGGGCAGGCGGCCGATGGCCCCGGAGAAGGCGGCCAACACCGCCAGGGGCAGCCCCAAACCCAGGGAGAGGCAGAAGAAAAGCAGAAGGCCATATCCCACCTGGCCCACCCTGGCCACGTGGGTGAGCAGTCCCACCACGAAGGGCCCCACGCAAGGCGCGGCCAGCACCCCCACCATGAGCCCCATGAGGAAGGCCCCGGCCAACCCGGCCCGAGGCGTGGCGGCCAGGCGATTGAGCGAGGCGGGCAGGCGCAGCTCCCACAGGCCGAACATGCTGGCGGCCATTCCCAGCAGCACCACCACGATGCCCAGGGTGACCCAGGGGCTGGTCAGGGCCTGTCCCAGCACCGCCCCGGAGAAGGCCACCGCCGCCCCCAGGGCCGAGTACATCACCGCCAGGCCGGCCCAGTAGGCCAGGGCCTCGGCCACCACCCGTGCCCGCCGGCCGCCGGCCCGGCCGCCGAACATGCCCACGGTGATGGGGATCAGGGGATACACGCAGGGAGTGAGGTTCAAGGCCAGCCCCCCCAGGAACACCGCCACCAGGATCCAGCCCAGGGAGCGGCCGGCATAGGGGTCCTCGCCCGACCGGGGACTCCCGGCCTGGGCTCCGCTCTCCCGCGCTGCCGCGGCCAACAGCCCGGCCAGCATGGCCTGGCTCACCACCTTGGCCTGGGAGCCGGCGGGCAGGATGCGGATGGGCAGGGACAGGGGCAGGCGGCGGACCTCGCCCTTGGGCCCTTGCAGCACCACCCGCCCCTCCAGGCGGCAGGGGCCGGGCTCGGCCTGCGCGGGCACCTGGAGCCGGGCCACCACCACCAGGCTCTGGGGAATGCTCTGCGGCTGCATCACCCGCTGCACGCCCACCGTGACCCCGGCCGGCGCCTCCAGCTCCAGGCCCAGCCGCACCTCATGACCCTGGACCACCTGCCGGGCCGCTCGTGCATCACGCACCAGCAACAACAAAGGGGTGCTCTGCCCGGCGGGATAACCCTCTATGGCCGGAATCAGGCGCACCACACCCTGGCCGGCCCCACCCGCCCAGGCCAAGGGGAGGGATGCCAGCCCACACAGGAGCAGCGGGATGAGTACGAAAATGATCCGGCACCACGGCCGGAAAGGAGCAAATCTCTGCGGCATAACTATAACGAAGTGAGTTTTCCCTTGTAGTTGCCTTTGTTTTGTTAACTTTACTGCCCGCTTCGACGCCGGTCAAACCAAATCACCGGAAAGGAGCCGCCCCTCATATAGGACGATTCTATCGCGCTCTGGCGAAGCCGCCGGCCGACAACTCCCACGAACACAAACAATTTTGGCTTTACAAAACGCGGCCTTCCTGCTAATTTCCCTGGCAAGTGGTGGTGTGGGCTTTGGTCCGCGCAATCGCGTGATTTGCTCAGAATCGGGGTGATATGAGACTCAGGCTGGTCATCTTCGTCGTCGCCGTCCTGTTCGCTCTCAGCGGATGTGCCACCACCGGCCAGCAGGCCCGTCAAGCCGCGGCCCCGGCCGAACACCTCCAGAAACCGGCCAAGCCCTCCCGGGCCGAGATCGAGGCCCGCGTGGCCCAAGAGCTGAAGGAGCTGGGCGAAAAGGAACTCGCCGCCGAAGAAGAGGCCGCAGCCAAGGGCAAGCCCTCCTACGACATACCCATCACCATCAACGCCCAGGTCGAGCGCTTCATAGATTACTTCCAGACCAAGATACCCAAGCGCTTCCGCCACTGGCTGGCCCGCTCCGGCCGCTACCTGCCCATGATGCGCTCCATCCTGCGCCAGTACGGCCTGCCCGAAGACCTGGTCTATCTGGCCATGATCGAAAGCGGTTTCTCCTGCCAGGCCTACTCCCGCGCCCACGCCGTGGGTCCCTGGCAGTTCATCCGCAGCACCGCCCGGCGCTACGGGCTCAAGGTCAACTACTGGGTGGACGAACGGCGCGACCCGGTCAAGTCCACCCACGCCGCGGCCCGCTACCTGCGCGATCTCTACCAGGAGTTCGGCTCCTGGTACCTGGCAGCGGCGGCCTACAACGCCGGCGAGGCCAAGATCCGCCGTGCGCTCAAGCGCTACAAGGCCGATGACTTCTGGGACATCAGCACCCGCCGCCGCCGCTACCTCAAGCGCGAGACCAAGAACTACGTGCCCAAGATGATCGCCGCCGCGCTCATCGCCAAGGAGCCCGAGCGCTACGGCTTCAAGAACATCAAGTACGACCCGCCCCTGCGCTACGACGAGGTCAAGGTACACCCCGGCACCTCCCTGGCCGTGGCGGCCAAGCTGATCAACGTCAAGACCTCGCGCATCGCCGAGCTGAACCCGGAGCTGCGCCGCTGGTGTACCCCGCCCCAGGGCGGCATGTACACCCTGCGCATCCCCGCCGGCACCCGCGCCGCCTTCGAGGCCGCCTACGCCAAGCTGTCCCCGG
>MTPE01000309.1 GCA_002011835.1 Desulfarculaceae bacterium JdFR-95
AAGCGCCGGCCGCGGCGGTTCAAGTGGACTACGAAGAAATGCCCTTCGATGAGCCACTGGTGGTGAGCGCCGAGTGTGCTGACAACAAGATCAAAGAAATCGCCGCTCTGGACGAGTTCACCGTGCGCTTCACCATGTGCAAGCCGGACCCGGCTTTCCCCGCAAAGGTGGCCTTCACGCCTTTCTTCATCTACCCACGCGAGTGGATTGAGACCTACGCCAACGAGGAGAACAAGGAAACCTTGCTCTCCAAGCCGGTTGGCACGGGGCCTTACTACCTGGAAAGCTGGAACCGTGGGGACAGCATCATCTTCAAGCGCTTTGAGGGCTACCACGGCGAACCGGCCAAGACGAAAACCCTGGTCTTCCGCTGGGCCACCGAGGGCGCGCAGCGCCTGCTGGAGCTCCAGGCCGGCACGGTGGATTACATCACCAAGTTGAGCCCGGACGACTACTCCGTCGTGCAGCAGGACGACAGCCTGCAGTTCCTGCCGGTGCCCAACCCCAACATCATGTACCTGGCCATGACCAACACCTTCGAGCCCTGGGATGATGTCCGGGTGCGCAAGGCCATCGCCATGGGCATTGACCGCCAGCGCATCATCGACAACTTCTACCCCGATGGCTCACAGGTCCCCACCCACTTCACACCCTGCTCCATCCCCAACGGCTGCGTGGGTGAGCCCTGGTACGACTTCGACCTTGAGGCCGCCAACGCCCTGCTGGATGAGGCGGGCCTGCCGCGTGGGGACGACGGCATCCGCTTCAAGACGGCCATCTACTACCGCGATGTCTTCCGCGTCTACCTGCCCGAGCCGGGCCTGGTGGCCGTGGAGATCCAGACCCAACTGCGCGAGAACCTGGGCATTGAGGCCGAGGTCATCGTCATGGAGTCGGGCGAGTTCATCGCCGAATCCACCGCCGGGAACCTGGATGGCCTCTACATGCTCGGCTGGGGCGCCGACTACCTGCATGTGACCAACTTCCTGGACTTCCACTTCGGCAAGGCCAACCCGCAGTTCGGCGACACCTTCCCCGAGATCTACGAGCCACTGGAGAAGGCCTCCACCATCGCCGATCCGGAGGAGGCCCGCCCGCTCTATGAGCAGGCCAATAATGCCATCCGCGACCTGGTGCCCATGGTGCCCATCGCCCACGGCGCCGCCGCCGATGCCGCCCGCGCGGACGTGCAGAACGCCAAGGCCGCCGTGCTCGGCCCGCCGGATCTGTGGACCTTCATCCCCGGCGATCGCGACACCCTGGTCTACCTGAAGGCTGCCGAGCCCATCAGCCTGTACTGCATGGACGAGACCGACGGCGAGTCGCTGGACGCCTGCAAGATGGTCACCGAAGGCCTCTTCAAGTACAACGCCGATGGTGATGCGGTGCCCACCCTGGCCACCAGCTGCGAGGCCAACGAGGACGCCACGGTCTACACCTGCACCCTAAAGCAGGGCGTGGTCTTCCACGATGGCACCAAGCTTGACGCCAACGACGTGGTGCGCTCCTGGGATGCCGGTCTTAACGCCGCCAGCCCCTACCACATCGGCAACACCGGCGCCTTCGAGTACCCGTCCTACCTCTTCGGCTTGATGAACGAACAGTAACCCCTTCGTCCACAAGCCGCGGGCCGCTTGAGTGGGAAGCGACGCGGGATAGCACTTCACCGAGGTGCTATCTCGCGTCCTTCCCTCAAATCAATCCTCTATTTCGCGGTATTATTAAGCCTATGCTCCAATATGCAACCCGGCGCATTTTGCTAGCCATCCCTGTCCTGTTCGGCATTCTGCTGGTCACCTTCGTGCTGGCTCGCTCCATCCCTGGAGATCCCTGCAAAGCCATGCTGGGTGAGAAGGCGACCGTAGAAACCTGCGAGCGCTTCAACCGCAAGCACGGCCTGGATAAGCCCATCCCGGTGCAGTTCCTGATCTACATGCGCGAAATTGCCAGCGGAAATTTCGGGATTTCCCTGCGCTTCAGCCGACCCGTCACGGTCATCCTCATTGAACGCCTGCCCACAACCATCGAGCTGGGCACAGTGGCCCTCGTCCTGGCCATCGCCGTGGGCATCCCCTTAGGAATGCTCTCGGCCATTAAGCGCAACTCACCCATCGACGCGGCCACCATGGTGGTGGCCAACACCGGGGTGTCCATGCCCGTCTACTGGCTGGGGCTGATGCTGGCCTATGCCTTCGCCCTGCTGCTCAAGGGCACCCCCTTCTGGCTGCCTCCCGCGGGGCGCCTCTCGGCGGGGGTGGTCTCTGTGCCCTTTTACGAAGTCTTCGGGTGGGACGTGGATCCCGGAACGGGCCTTTTTCACGCGGTCGAATTCCTCTCCAATATGTTCATCTTCAACTCCATCATCACCGGCGACTGGGAAGTGCTGGGCGACGCGATCAAGCATTTGATCCTGCCCGCCGTGGCCCTGAGCACCATCCCCCTGGCCATCATCGCCCGCATGACCCGCTCCAGCATGCTGGAGGTGCTG
This sequence comes from Desulfarculaceae bacterium JdFR-95, assembly GCA_002011835.1. Classification (GTDB taxonomy): domain Bacteria; phylum Desulfobacterota; class Desulfarculia; order Desulfarculales; family Desulfarculaceae; genus Desulfocarbo. Next base: position 2,489 of record MTPE01000309.1, read on the forward strand.
CGCCAGGATTACATCCGCACCGCGCGGGCCAAGGGCCTGATGGAGCGTCTGGTGATCATGAAACACGCCTTCCGCAACGCGCTGCTGCCTGTGGTCACCATCATCGGCTTGCAGGTGGGTATCCTCTTCTCCGGCGCGGTGCTCACCGAGACCATCTTTGGCCTGGCCGGGGTGGGCAGGATGCTCTTCGAGGCCATCACCGCCCGCGATTTTCCCGTGGTGCAGGCCTTCACCGTGGTCATCGCCGTGATTTACGTGGGCATCAACTTGTTGGTGGACCTTTCCTATGTGTTCATCGATCCCCGGATTCGCCTAGAATGAGGCGCCCGTGACCGCCATTAGCGACGATCTGACCGCTCAGAAGGTGCGCGACTACCGCTACAACAGCCTTTTCTGGCTGACGCTGAGGAACATCCTGCGCCAGCGC
>MTPE01000184.1 GCA_002011835.1 Desulfarculaceae bacterium JdFR-95
GCCTGTGCCTGAACCTGGGGGCGCAGGTCACCGCCACCGACCTGGCCCCCCAGCCGGCGGGCGCGGCCGAGCTGGCCGCGGCCGGGGCGGCTCTGTCTCTGGGCGGGCACCGCGAGGATGACTTCCAGGCCGCGGACCTCGTCGTGCTCTCGCCGGGGGTGGACCCGCGCCGGCCGGAGATCGCCCGGGCGCGGGAGCGCGGGGCCGAGGTGATCGGCGAGCTAGAGCTGGGCTGGCGTTTCCTGCCCGCGCCGGCGGTGATGGTCACCGGCACCAACGGCAAGAGTACGGTCACCACCCTGGTGGGTCGCATGCTGGCCGCCTCGGGCCGGCGGGTGTTCGTGGGGGGCAACCTGGGTACGCCCCTGTGCGACTTCCTCCTGCGCGGCCAGGAGGTGGACTGGGCGGTACTGGAGGTGAGCTCCTTCCAGACCGACACCATGGCCCGCCTGCGGCCTGCGGTGGGGGTGGTGCTCAACCTGAGCCCCGACCACCTGGACCGCTACACCGACTTCACCGCNTATGCCGACAGCAAGTTCCGCCTGCTGGCCAACCAGGCNGGCGACGACGTGGCGGTGCTGTGTATGGACGACCCCGAGGTGGCGGCCCGGGCGGGACGAGCGCCGGCGCGGGTGTGGGGTTACGGCGCCCAAGAGGCCCACCAGCCGGGCGGCTGGCTGGAGGACGGGCGCCTGGTCCTGTGTCCCAGTCCCGGTGAGACCATCGCCATCGACGCCGCGCACAGCCCCCTGGTGGGCACCTTCAACCGCCTCAACCTGCTGGCCGCCTCCCTGGCCGCCCTGGCCGCGGGTGCCGACCCCTGGGCCATCCAGGCCTCGGTGCAGGCCTTCCGCGGCCTGCCCCACCGCCTGCAGTCGGTGGGCCGCCACCAGGGGCGCTTCTGGTTCGACGACAGCAAGGCCACCAACCTGGCCGCGGTCAAGGCCGCGGTGGCGGCGTTGGACCGTCCCTTGTTGCTCCTGCTGGGGGGGCGGGCCAAGGAGGGCTGTTCCTTCGCCGTGCTGGCCCCGGAGTTGGCCGGACCGGTGCAGGGGGTGGTGGCCTTCGGCGAGGCGGGGCCGGCCATCGCCCGCGAACTGGAGGGCCTCACTCGACTGGAGCTGGTGGCGGACCTGCCCGCGGCGGTGGAGGCGGCCCGGCGCATGACCCAGGAGGGCGACACCGTGCTGCTGGCCCCGGGCTGCAGCAGCTTCGACGCCTACGACAGCTATGCCCAGCGGGGCCAGCACTTCCAGGCCCTGGTCAAGGGCGAGCCCTGGAGGAACTAGAGGCCATGACCCAGGCCGCGGTACATAGCCAAACCCAGCCCCAGGCCTCCTGGCGGGTGGCCGACCCTTGGCTGCTGTTGGCGGCCCTGGTGCTCACCGGCATCGGCCTGGTCATGGTCTACAGCGCCTCCAGCGCCCTGGCGGCCAAGCGCTACCTGGACGCGGCCTACTTCTTCAAGCGCCAGCTGTTGCACCTGGCCCTGGGCCTGGGGGTGATGCTGTGGCTGGCCTCGCGCGACTATGCGCGGCTGAGGGCCCTGGCCTATCCCCTGCTGTTGGCGGTGCTGGTGGCCTTGGTCTTGGTGTTGATCCCCGGGGTGGGGCACCGGGCGGGGGGCTCGGCCCGTTGGCTGCGCCTGGGGCCGGTCTCCCTCCAGCCGTCCGAGTTCGCCAAGCTGGCCTTGGTGCTCTATCTGGCCTACGCCCTGAGCGAGCACCAGCACCTGGTCAAGAGCTTCAGCAAGGGCTTCCTGCCCCCCATGCTGATCACGGGGGTGCTGGTGCTGCCCGTGCTGGCCGAGCCCGACCTGGGCATGAGCGCCACCCTGTTCGTGATCACCACGGTGATGCTGTTCGTGGCCGGCACGCGGGTGGTGTATCTGGTGGGGCTGTTGGCAGCGGCGGTGCCGGGGTTCTATCTCCTGGTGCTGAAGGTGCCCTACCGCGCCCTGCGTTTCACCGCCTTCCTGCGGCCCTGGGACGACCCCGTGGGCATCGGCTACCAGATCATCCACAGCTTCCAGGCCTTGGCCCTGGGCGGACTGTGGGGGGTGGGCCTGGGCGGGTCCATGCAGAAGCTGTTCTACCTGCCCGAGCCCCACACCGACTTCGTGTTCGCGGTGCTGGGCGAGGAGCTGGGCCTGTGGGGTGTGGCCCTGGTGCTGGGTCTGTTCATGCTGCTGGTGTGGCGGGGGATACGCATCGCCCTGGAGGCGCGGGAGCTGTTCGGCACCTACCTGGCCCTGGGCGCCACCCTGATCGTGGGGCTGCAGGCCTTCGTGAACGCGGCGGTGGTGATGGGGCTTCTGCCCACCAAAGGGCTGACCCTGCCCTTCATCAGCTACGGCGGCTCTTCCCTGATCACCAACTTCGCCTGCGTGGGCATCCTGTTGTCCGTGGCGGGCCACCGGAGGGCGGGCTGATGGCGGGCTGCGTGCTCATAGCCGGGGGCGGCACCGGCGGACACCTGTTCCCCGGAGTGGCGGTGGCGGGCGAGCTGAAAGCCTCACGGCCGGGGTTGAAGGTGGTGTTCGTGAGCGCGGGTCGGGCCCTGGAGAGCCGCATCCTGCGCCGGGCGGGCCTGCCCCTGGAGGCGGTGCCGGTGCGGCCCTTGCGGGGCCGGAGCTGGAGCGCGTGGCTGGCGGCGGTGTTCACTTTGCCCCGGGCGCTGATCGCGGCCTGGGGGTTGCTGCGGCGTCACCGGCCGGGGCTGGTGTTGGCCGTGGGGGGCTATGCCGCCTTTCCCCTGGGGGTGGCGGCCTGGCTGGCGGGAGTGCCGTTGGCGGTGCAGGAGCAGAACGCGGTGCCGGGGCTGACCAATCGGGTCCTGGCCCGACTGGCGCGGGTGGTGTTCATCGCCTTCGCCGCGGCGCAGGAACATCTGCCGGCGGGCAAGGCCGTGCT
>MTPE01000258.1 GCA_002011835.1 Desulfarculaceae bacterium JdFR-95
ATCGACCCCGCCCCAGCCCTGGCCCTGCCCGGGGTGGTGCGGGTCTTCACCGCGGCCGACGTGCCCGGCGAGAACCGCCTGGGCATCATCCCCGCCACCCGCGACCAGGAGTTCCTGGCCCGCGAGAGCGTGCGCCACCTGGGCCAGGCCGTGGCCCTGGTGGCGGCCGAGACCCCCCAGGCGGCCCTGGCCGGGGCGCGGGCGGTGGGCCTGCGCCTGCGTCCCCTGCCCGGAGTGTTCGACCCCGCCGCGGCCCTGGCCGAGGGCGCGCCCCTGGTGCACCCCGATCACCCCGGCGGCAACCTGCTGGCCGAACGCCGCATAGTGAAGGGCCAGGCCGAGGAGGCCCTGGCCGCCAGCCACGTGGTGGTGGAGGCCACCTACACCACGGCCATGCTGGAGCACGCCGCCCTGGAGCCCGAAGGAGGCCGGGCCGAGTGGCGCGACGGGCGCATCTACGTCTGGGCCTGTACCCAGAACCCCCACTACGACCAGGCCGACCTGGCCCGCTTCCTGGGCGTAGGCCCGGAGAAGGTGCGGGTGATCCAGGCCGAGACCGGCGGCGGCTTCGGAGGCAAGCTGGACCTGTCGGTGCAGCCCTACCTGGCCCTGGCCTGCTGGCATCTGCGGCGGCCGGTGTGCATGGTGTACTCGCGGGAGGAGTCCTTCCTGGCCACGGCCAAGCGGCACCCCTTCCAGATGCACCTGGTCACCGGCGCCGACCGCCAGGGACGTATCACCGCGCTCAAGGCCGAGCTGTTGGCCGACACCGGGGCCTTTGCCTCCTACGGCCTGGCCGTGATCAGCCGCGCCGCGGTGCACGTCACCGGGCCCTACCGCGTGCCCCACCTCCTGGTGCGCGCGCGCATGGCCTACACCCACAACCCCATCTGCGGCGCCATGCGCGGCTTCGGCGTGCCCCAGGTGGCCCTGGCCCACGAAGGCCAGATGGACGCCCTGGCCCGCGCCCTGGACCTGGACCCCCTGGAGATACGCCTGCGCAACGCCCTGCGCCCCGGCGACGCCACCGGCACCGGCCAGGTGCTCACCAGCGGCGTGGGCATCACCGCCTGTCTGGAGCGCCTGCGGCCCATCTATCACGCCTGGCGCCGGCGCCTGGGCCAGAGCCAGGACCAGCGCCAGGGCCTGGGCCTGGGGGCCATGTTCTACGGCATCGGCAACACCGGCATGTCCAACCCCTCCACCGCCCAGATCGAGTGGCGGCCGGACGGACGCCTGATCCTCTACACCGGCGCGGCCGAAATCGGCCAGGGCTCGGACACGGTGTTGCGCCAGTTGGCCGCAGCCCGCCTGGGCCTGGACCCGGAGCTGATCGACCTCTGCCGCGGCGACACCGACCGCACCACCAACGCCGGCGCCACCTCGGCCAGCCGCCAGACCTACATCTCGGGCAACGCCGTGGTGGAGGCCGCGGCCAACCTGGAGGCCCTGCTGGCCGAGGCGGCGGGCGAGATGCTGGGCCTGCCCGGAACTCCTTTTCGCCTGGACGGGGAACACCTGCAAGGACCCCAGGGCCACGCCGTGGCCGTGCGCGAGGTGGTGCGCCACCTGCACCGCCAAGGTCGGCTGTGCAAGGCCGCCGGCCGCTTCGACCCCCCTACCGTGGCCCTGGACCCCGAAACCGGCCAGGGCAGTCCCTACGCCACCTATGCCTTCGCCGCCCAGTGCGCCTGGGTGGAGGTGGACACCGCCAGCGGCATGGTGCGCGTCCGGCGCGTGGCCGCAGCCCACGACGTGGGCCGCGCGGTCAACCGCCGCGCGGTGCAGGGCCAGATCTGCGGCGGCGTGGCCATGGGCCTGGGCATGGCCCTGATGGAGGAGTTCACCCCCGGCCGTACCCACAACCTGCACAACTACCACATCCCCACCGCGGCCGACGCGCCCCGCGTCACCCCCCTCATCGTGGAGGCGGCCGAGCAGACCGGGCCCTTCGGGGCCAAGGGCGTGGGCGAGCCCGCCCTGATCCCCACCGCCCCCGCGGTGGCCGCAGCGGTGGGCCAGGCCGTGGGCCGCCCCATGCGCCGGCTGCCCCTCAGCCTGGAGCGGGTCATGGCCGCCCTGGAGGACCAGCCATGAGGATCATCAGTGAGCGCTGCAACGGCTGCGGCCTCTGTGAACGCGACTGCCCCGTGGCCGCGGTGCACGTACTCGAGGGCAAGGCGGTCATCGAAGACAACTGCGTGGAGTGCCGCACCTGCCTGAAGGTCTGCCCCCGCGGCGCGGTGGAGGAGGTGGTGGTCCCGCGCTCCGATGCGGTGGTGTGCGACCACTGCCCCGTGGCCTGCCAGGTGCCCCCGGGGCTCACCGGCGCCTGCCGCCGCTTCCGCAACCAGGACGGGCGGCTGGTACGCAACCACCCCCTGCTCACCTACGCCCAGGTGGCCCAGACCGCAGGCCCCGAGCCGGAGGAGATCATCCGCCGGCCCAGCCTCACCGCCATCGGCGCCGGCACCACCTACCCCGACTACGTGCCCGCACCCTACATCGTCAGCGACCGGCGCCAGGGGGTGGAGGTGGTCACCGTGGTCACCGAGGCCCCGCTCTCCTACAGCGGGATCAAGCTCAAGATCGACACCGACCTGGAGGTGGGCCCCGAGGGCGCGCCAGTGCGCTTCGAGGGCCGCAGCGTGGGCATGGTGGAGACCGAGGAATACGGCTCCAAGATCCTGGCCATCGGGGGCGTGAACCGCCTCACGGGCAAACACGGCTTCGCCGCCGCCCGGGCGGTGGTGGCCCTGGCCAACCGCGAGGCGGTGGAGCTGAAGGTACGCGGTGGCGCCCGCCTGGAGGTGCAGGTGGGCCGGCCGCCGGTGATCGACGGCCAGCGGGTGGAGCGCATGCGAGTGGGCTGCGGCTCGGCCACGGCAGGGGTGTTCGCCCCCC
>MTPE01000120.1 GCA_002011835.1 Desulfarculaceae bacterium JdFR-95
TCTGGCCATCATGGCCATGATCCGGCCCGGCCTGGAGCAAGGCGGCATGCGCCCCGCGCGCGAGCTCACCGGCCGGGGGGTGTACNTGGCCGAGCCGGACCGGGCCCGGGCCATNGCCCTGGCCGTGGCCGCGGCGGGGGAGGAGGACGTGGTGCTGATTGCNGGCAAGGGCCACGAGGACTACCAGATCGTGGGCCACACCCGGCGCCACTTCGACGACCGCGAGCAGGCCGCCGCCGCCNTNGCGGCGCGCGGGGCCNTGGGCGAGGGAGGCTGTCGTGCCTCGGCTGGATGCTGAGTTCGTGGCGCGGGCCCTGGACACGGCGGCNGTGGGNGTGCCGCCGGCCGAGCCCTTCGCCGGGGTGAGCACCGACTCGCGCCGGGTGGCGCCGGGACAGCTGTTCGTGGCCCTGGAGGGACCNCGCTTCGACGGGCACGACTTCGTGGCCGCGGCGCTGGAGGCCGGTGCGGCCGGGGCGGTGGTGCGGCGGGGTTTCTCTCTGCCGGAGCGGCCGGGGGCCTGCCTGTTCCCGGTGGCGGACACCACCCGCGCCTTGGGGGATCTGGCCGCGGCCTGGCGGCGGGAGCATTCCGCCCGGGTGGTGGCGGTGACCGGCTCCAACGGCAAGACCACCACCAAGGAGATGCTGGCCGCGGTGCTGGCGCGGGGGCACCGGGTACTGCGCAACCAGGGCAACCTGAACAACCACATCGGCCTGCCGCTCACGCTTCTCACCCTGAGCGGGGAGCACACCGCGGTGGTGGTGGAGATGGGCATGAACGCGCCGGGTGAGATCGCCCGCCTGACCCGGATCGCCGCGCCCGAGGTGGGGGTGGTGACCAACGTGGGGCCGGCCCACCTGGGGCGGCTGGGCTCGCTGGAGGCCATCGCCGCGGCCAAGGCCGAGCTCTACCAGGGCCTGGGACCGGCCGACACCGCGGTGGTCAACGCCGACGACCCCCTGCTGGCGCCGTGGGCAGAGCGGCTGGCCTGCCGGGTGGTGACCTTCGGCACCGGCGAGGGGGCCATGGTGCGGGCGGGGGAGGCGGACTACGGGGAGTCGGAGGTGCGCTTCCGCCTGGAGTTGCCCGGCCTGGCTCCCTGCCCGGTACGCCTGCCGGTGCCGGGGCGGCACAACCTGATGAACGCCCTGGCCGCGGCCGCGGCGGCCTGGGCCCTGGGCCTGGGGGCGGAGGAGATCGCCGCCGGCCTGGAGGGCTTCTCCCCGGTGCCGGGGCGCTTCAGCCCTCGGCGGGCGCCGGGAGGCTACACCGTGATCGACGACACCTACAACGCCAACCCCGCCTCCCTGGCCGCGGGGCTGGAGGCCCTGGCCGCACGCCGGGAGCCGGGGCGGCGGGTGTTGATCCTGGGTGACATGCGCGAGCTGGGCCCGGAGGCGCCGCGCCTGCATCGTGAGGCCGGAGAGCGCGCGGTGGCGGCGGGCTGCGCCCTGGTGTGGGCGGTGGGCGAGTTCGCGGGTGAGGTGGCGGCCGGGGCGCGGGCCGCGGGCCTGGCGGACGCTCGGGCGCGGGCCTTCGCCGGCCAGGAGGAGCTGGTGGCCGCGGCGCGGGAGAGCCTGCGGCCGGATGACGTGGTGCTGGTCAAGGGCAGCCGCAGCGCAGGCATGGAGCGGGTGGTGGCGGCTCTGGTGGGAGAGGAGGTGGACTGATGCTGTTCCATCTGCTCTACCCCTTGCGTGACCTGTTCGTGGGTTTCAACGTGGTGCGCTACATCACCTTCCGCACCATCTGGGCCGCGCTGACCGCACTCATCATCTCTCTGCTCCTGGGGCCCTGGGTGATCCGCAAGCTGCGCGAGCTGCAACTGGGGCAGTACATCCGCGAACTGGGTCCGGCCAGTCATCAGGCCAAGGCTGGCACCCCTACTATGGGCGGCATCCTGATCCTGTTCGCGGTGACCGTGGCCTCGCTGTTGTGGGGCCGGCTGGATAACTTCTATCTCTGGCTCTGTCTGGGGGTGACCCTGGGCTGCGGGGCCATCGGCTTTGCCGACGACTACCTCAAGACCATCCGGCGCCGCAACGAGGGCGGACTCAGCGCCCGGGCCAAGATGGTGCTGTTGTTGGCCTTGGCCCTGGCCGCGGCGCTCTTACTATACCAACATCCCGGCTACACCACCCGCCTGTCGGTGCCCTTCTTCAAGCTGGTGGTGCCCGACCTGGGCTGGGGCTACATCCTGCTGGCGGTGTTCATCGTGGTGGGCACGGCCAACGCGGTGAACCTCACCGACGGGCTGGACGGCCTGGCCGCAGGGCCGGTGCTCATCGCCGCCGCCACCTACCTGGTGCTGGCCTACCTGGCCGGCAACATCAAGACCGCCACCTACCTCCAGATCATGTACGTGCCCGGGGTGGGCGAGCTGTCGGTGTTCCTGGGTGCGGTGGTGGGGGCGGTGATGGGCTTCCTCTGGTACAACGCCTACCCCGCCCAGATCTTCATGGGCGACACCGGCTCCCTGGCCCTGGGCGGGGCCCTGGGCATGGTGGCCCTGTGCGTGAAGCACGAGATCCTGTTGGCCCTGGTGGGCGGCATCTTCGTGGTGGAGGCGGTGAGCGTGATCCTGCAGGTGGGCTACTTCAAGGCCACCCACGGCCGCCGCATCTTCCGCATGGCGCCTCTGCACCACCACTTCGAGCTCAAGGGCTGGGCCGAGCCCAAGGTGATCGTGCGTTTCTGGATCATCGCCGTGGTGCTGGCCCTAATGGCCATCTCCACCCTGAAACTGAGGTGAGGCCGTGGACCTGCAGGGACGCAGAGTGCTGATCGTGGGGCTGGGCAAGAGCGGCCTGGCCGCGGCACGCCTGTGCCTGAACCTGGGGGCGCAGGTCACCGCCACCGACCTGGCCCCCCAGCCGGCGGGCGCGGCCGAGCTGGCC
>MTPE01000019.1 GCA_002011835.1 Desulfarculaceae bacterium JdFR-95
CGCGACATCGTCAACGTCAACGGCGGCGCCATCGCCCTGGGCCACCCCATCGGCTGCTCCGGGGCCCGCATCCTGGTGACCCTGCTCTACGAGATGATGCGCCGGGACGTGTCCCTGGGCCTGGCTACCTTGTGTATCGGCGGCGGCCAGGGCGCGGCGCTGATCCTGGAGAGATAGGCGAGGCGGAGGGACCTCTGGCGAACCTCTTCCCGCGGATTCTTCCCCGCCCCGGGGAACGGGGCGGGCATGAGGCGAAGACACCGGCGTCCGCCCCCAGGGGGATGCCGAGAAAGGTACGCAGAAAAGGAGAGCGAGCATGGCCTACGAGACCATTCTCTACGAGGTGGCCGACGGCGTGGCCACGGTGACCATCAACCGGCCCAAGGTACTCAATGCCCTCAACCCCCAGGTGGTGTCCGAGCTGGACCAGGTGTTCCGGGCCATCGACGCCGACCCCGAGGTCAAGGTGGTGATCCTCACCGGGGCGGGGGAGAAGGCCTTCGTGGCCGGGGCCGACATCGCGGCCATGAGCAAGATGACCCCGGGTCAGGCGCGCAACTTCTCCCGCCAGCTCCAGAAGGTGACCCAGCTCATGGAGGAGATCGCCAAGCCGGTGATCGCGGCGGTCAACGGCTTCGCCCTGGGCGGGGGCACCGAGCTGGCCCTGGCCTGCGACTTCGTCTACGCCTCGGAGAAGGCCAAGTTCGGCCAGCCGGAGATCAACCTGGGTATCATCCCCGGAGCGGGCGGCACCCAGCGCCTGCCCCGCCAGGTGGGCAAGGCCTGGGCCAAGGAGCTGTGTCTCACCGGCGAGATCATCGACGCGGCCCTGGCCAAGGAGATCGGCATCGTCAACCGCATCTTCCCCCCCGAGGAGCTGATGCCCGCGGCCAAGAAGACCGCGGCCACCATCGCCGCCAAGGGCCGGGTCTCCACCCGGGCGGTGAAGGAGCTGATCAACTTCGGCTACGACCTGCCCCTGGACCACGCCCTGCGCCTGGAGGCCGAGACCTTCGGCCAGTGTTTCGCCTCGCCCGACCAGGCCGAGGGCATGACCGCCTTCCTGGAGAAGCGTCCCCCCAAGTTCACCGGTGAGGCCTAGGCAGGAAGGGGAGCGGAGATGGACTTTTCTCTCAGCGAGGAACACAAGCTGGTCAAGGAGACCGCGGCCCGCTTCGCGGACGAGGTGCTCAAGCCCCAGGCCGCGGAGTGGGACCGCACCCACCAGCACCCCAACGAGGCCTGCCGCGCCCTGGGCGAGCTGGGCTTCATGGGCATCGCCGTACCCGAGGCCTATGGCGGCGCGGGCATGGACTACGTGAGCTACGTCCTGGCCCTGAGCGAGATCAGCCGGGGCTGCGCCTCGGTGGGCGTGATCATGAGCGTCAACAACTCGCTCTACTGCTTCCCGGTGCTCACCTTCGGCACCGAGGAGCAGAAGAAGAACTTNCTCACCCCCGTGGCCTCGGGCCAGGTGGAGGGCTGCTTCGGCCTCACCGAGGCCGGCGCCGGCTCCGACCCCGCCGCCATGCGTACCACCGCAGTGCTGGACGGCAACGAATGGGTCATCAACGGGGAGAAGAAGTTCATCACCAACGGCAACGTGGCCCGCTTTGCCGTGATCGCGGCGGTGACCGACAAGGAGGCCGGCTACAAGGGCATCAGCTCCTTCATCGTGGACCTGGAGAACACCCCCGGCTTCAGCGTGGGGCGGGTGGAGGACAAGCTGGGCATCCGCGCCAGCGGCACCGCCGAGCTGGTGTTCGAGGACGCCCGCATCCCCAAGGACCAGCTCCTGGGCAAGCCGGGCGACGGTCTCAAGCAGATGCTCACCACCCTGGACTCGGGGCGCATCGGCATCGGGGCCCAGGCCCTGGGCATCGGCCGCGCGGTGTTGGAGGAGGCCATCGCCTACTCCCAGGAACGCGAGCAGTTCGGCCGGCCCATCAGCTCCTTCCAGGCCATCCAGTGGAAGCTGGCCGACATGGCCACCCGCCTGGACGCGGCGGAGCTGCTGTTGCTGCGGGCGGCCTGGATGGAGGACCAGCACATGCACTTCGAGAAGGAGGCCGCCATGGCCAAGATGTTCGCCTCCGACACGGCCATGGCCGCAGCCATCGAAGGGGTGCAGATACTGGGCGGCTACGGCTACACTACCGAGTATCCCATGGAGCGCCACATGCGTGACGCCAAGATCACCCAGATCTACGAAGGCACCAACGAGATCATGCGCATCGTGATCGCCCGCAACCTGCTGGGCCAGCGGCGGCGCTAAGGTACATCGTCCCTACCAGGCGGCAGGGCTCCCCAGACGGTGGGGAGCCCCCGCCTCTTTACATGAGGAGGCGCGGAGGCGAGCATGGACCCCCAGACGGTGGCAGAGCAGGTGCGGGCCGGAGACCTGCGGGCCGCGGCCCGTCTCATGCGCGACATCGACGACGGCTTGCCCCAGGCGCAGGAGGCCCTCAAGCTGCTCTACCCCCACGGCCAGCAGGCCCGGGTGGTGGGCATCACCGGCTCGCCGGGGGTGGGCAAGAGCACCCTCACCGACGCCCTGGTGGGGGCCTACCGCGCCCAGGGGCTCACCGTGGGAGTGGTGGCGGTGGACCCCACCAGCCCCTTCTCCGGCGGGGCCATCCTGGGCGACCGCGTGCGCATGCAGCGCCACGCCACCGACGAGGGCGTGTTCATCCGCTCCCTGGCCACCCGCGGCCACTTCGGGGGGCTGACCGCCTCCACCCGCGGCGTGGTCACGGTGATGGCCGCCATGGGCAAGGACGTGGTGCTGGTGGAGACCGTGGGCGTGGGCCAGGACGAGGTGGACATCGTGCGTACCGCCGACACCACCCTGGTGGTCACGGTGCCGGGCCTGGGCGACGACG
>MTPE01000018.1 GCA_002011835.1 Desulfarculaceae bacterium JdFR-95
AACTCGGTGACAACGGGGGTGGGAAGGCGGCGGCCGCGGCCGCCGCCGGGGGTAGGCCGATCCCGCTCAGGGCATGGGTACGAAGCCCTCCTCCCGGGCGATGCGCCGGCCTTCCGGGCCCTTGACGAAGTCCAGGAAGTCCTTGACCGCACCGGTGGGCTCGCCCCGGGTGAACATGAACAGGGGNCGNGCCACGGGGTAGGAGCCGTCCACCGCCGTGGCCGGGCCGGGCCGCACCCCGCCGATGGTCAGGGCCTTGAGCCGCGGGTTCAGGTAGCCCAGGCCCAGGTAGCCGATGGCGTAGCGGTTGCCGGCCACGGCCTGGGCCACCGCGCCGTTGGAGGCCTGGAGCTGGGCGTCGGGTCGCACCCGCGCCCCCTGCAGCACCTTGTGGTTCCACACCTCGAAGGTGCCGGAGGAGGAGTCGCGACTGATGGCCACCACCGGCCCGGGCCNGCCGCCCACCTGTTTCCAGTCGCGCACGCNTCCGGTGTATATGTCGCGCAGTTGGGCCAGGCTGAGGTCGTCCACCGGGTTGGAGGGGTGGACCACGGCCACGATGCAGTCCAGGGCCACCACGTGTTTGACCAGGCGGATGCCCTTGGCCTTCAGCAGGGCCTTCTCCTTGGGTTTGAGGTCGCGCGAGGCGTCGGCGATGTCGCAGGTGCCCTCGATCAGGCTGCGGATGCCGTCGCCGCTGCCGGTGCCCGCCACCGAGATGCGCACCTGGGGGTGGCGTTTCATGTACTCCTCGGCCGCCTTCTGGGCGATGGGCAGGACCGTGGTGGAGCCGGTTATGGTTATGCTCCGGCCCGCGGCTACGGCCGAGGCCGCCGGCCAGGCCAGAAGGATCAGGCTCGACAACAGCAGGAACCATTTTCGTCTCATCTTCGTTCACTCCTTACGTGATCGGGTTCGGGGGCAGCTTAGCCGCGGCATGTTACAGATGCTTGACGGCGGGCGTACAATTGGGCGACAAAGGCGGGAGGACTTCCTACACCGGTTGCAAGCGAGGAGGGAGCCAATGCCCACAGCCGTGACCCTCACCCTGGAGGGAGTGACCCTGCAGGGGGAGCTGGACGACAGTCCCGCCGCCCAGGCCCTGGCCGCGCGCCTGCCCCTGTCCCTCACCCTGAGCCGCTGGGGCGAGGAGTACTACGGCGATGTGGGGGAGCCTCTGGGCAGCTTCGAAGGCGAGCAGGTGGAGGAGATGGCAGTGGGGGAGCTGGCCTACTGGGAGCCGGGCAACGCCCTGTGCCTGTTCTTCGGCCCCACCCCGGCCAGCCGGGGGGACGAGCCCCGGGCCGCCTCGCCGGTGTATCGGGTGGGCCGGGTGGAGGGCGACTGGGCCGCGGTGAGCGCCCTGGGGGCCTCGGTGCGGGCCACCCTGGCCCGGGCGGAGTGAGGCGGGCCATGCGCCGGATGGGAGTCGGCACGGTAATCGCCCTCATCCTTTTGGGCGGGGCCCTGGCCATCGGGGCCATGTGGCTGCTGCGGCCGGACCCCTACCGCGCCCAGCAGGTGGAGGCGGGGGGGCAGGAGATACACTTCCGCGTGGTGCGCCTGCAGGATCGGCCGCCCAAGGAGTTCCTGGCCGTGGTGGTGGTGCAGCCCGTGGCGGGCCGCCTGCCGCGGCCGGCCCAGTTGCTGCGGGTGGTGCGCCAGGTGGCGGACCAGTCCCTGATGCGCATCGGTACGGTACAGCAGTGGTGGATCTCCCTGGTCCTGGCGGGAGAGGAGGGGGCGCGGCCCTTCGCGGTCTACAGCTATCGCCTCTCCGGCGACCGCCTGCGCGTGCGCTGGCAGCCCGAGGCCCTGCCCGCGGGCATGCGCGCTGGCCTGCCCCGCGGCGAACAGGACCTGGGCGGCGGTTCCTGAGGCCGGGCCGCGGACGGCGAAGGGGGCAAAGCGGCTCTGATCACCCCATCCCAGGGCAGGTCCCCTCACCTTCGCCGACCGCCCGAGGCCCCCCGGCTTGACAACCCCCGCGGCCCGTGCCCAAATGGAAGGGCGTACGGACGCGGGGGCACGCGTGTGATCATCCAGGCAGAGAAAGGACATCGAGAGACGTGGAACGGACCCTCATCCTGATCAAACCCGATGCCATCGCCCGCGGCCTGGCCGGCCGGGTGTTGTCCTACTTCGAGGCCAAGGGGCTGAAGATCGCGGGCATCAAGATGGTGCAGTTGGACGAGGCCCTGCTCAAGGAGCACTACGCCCACCTGGCGGACAAGCCCTTCTTCCCCGACATCTGCGAGTTCATGGGGCGGCTGCCGGTGATCGCCCTGTGCCTGGAGGGCCTGGAGGCGGTGGAGGTGTGCCGCCGCCTGTGCGGGGTGACCAACTCGCGCCAGGCCGCGCCGGGCACCATCCGGGGCGACCTGGGCCTGAGCATGCAGGCCAACCTGGTGCACGCCTCGGACTCGGTGGAGACCGCGCGGGTGGAGATCGCCCGCTTCTTCCGCGAGGACGAGCTGTTCGACTACCAGCCGCCGCTGTTGGCCTACCAGTACGCCAGGGACGAGCGTGAATAGACCCCCAGAGGCCGAGGAGGCCGAGTGAAGATGGGCGAGGAGGAGCGCAACCAGGCCCTCAGCGAGGAGGAGGTCATCCGCCTGGTGCAGTCGCTGGCCGGTGAGAGCCACGACGAGCTGGTGGTGGGCATCGGCGACGACGCGGCGGTGTTGCGCCTGGGTGGCCAGGCCATCTGTGTGACCACCGACCTGATGCTGGAGGGCGTGCACTTCGACCTGGCCTACATGAAGCCCTTCGAGGTGGGCTGGCGGGCCATGGCCGCCAACCTGAGCGACCTGGCGGCCATGGGGGCGCGGCCGCGCTGGGGGTTGCTCAGCCTGGGGCTCACCCCGCCGGTGGAGCGA